>CALGGM010000149.1 GCA_937915925.1 uncultured Clostridia bacterium
TTCCTCTCCTTTTTTGTCATTTAAGCTTTGTCCAAATTTATTATACCACTTTCCGCTCCTCAGGATGACATTTCGAGACTTTCTTAACAGCCCCCTTTTGGTTACGCCATGCGCGATTTTGAAAACGGCTCGTATGGGGCGTCCTCCGGACGCCCCGAAACAAAAAACCGACAGGGGTTCCTGCCGGTTTGTGGTATTTGGATTTCAGCCGATGTGGTCCTTGAAGCCCATGTAGGGGCGGAGCGCCTCGGGGATGCGGACCGTGCCGTCCGCCTGCAGGTTGTTTTCGAGGAACGCGATCAGCATGCGCGGCGGCGCGACGACCGTGTTGTTCAGCGTGTGCGCAAAGTAGTTGCCCTTTTCCTTGTTCTTGATGCGGATGCCGAGGCGGCGTGCCTGCGCGTCGCCGAGCGTCGAGCAGCTTCCGACCTCGAAGTATTTCTGCTGCCGCGGCGACCATGCCTCGACGTCGCAGCTTTTCACTTTGAGATCCGCGAGATCGCCGGAGCAGCACTCGAGCGTGCGCACCGGAATGTCGAGCGAGCGGAAGAAATCGACCGTGTTTTGCCACAGCTCGTTATACAGCTTCATGCTGTCCTCGGGCTTGCAGACGATGATCATCTCCTGCTTCTCGAACTGGTGGATGCGGTACACGCCGCGCTCCTCGATGCCGTGCGCGCCGACCTCCTTGCGGAAGCACGGCGAATAGCTCGTAAGCCGCAGCGGGAGCTTGTCCTCGTCGGTAAAGGTGTTCATGAACCGACCGATCATGCTGTGCTCGGAGGTGCCGATCAGATACAGATCCTCGCCCTCAATCTTGTACATCATGTTTTCCATCTCGGCAAAGCTCATGACGCCGTCGACCACCGCGGAGCGGATCATGAACGGCGGCACGACGTACGTGTAACCGCGGTCGATCATGAAGTCGCGCGCGTAGCTGAGCACCGCGCTGTGAAGCCTTGCGATGTCGCCCATGAGGTAATAGAAGCCGTTGCCGCTCGTCTTGCGCGCGGAATCGAGATCGATGCCGGAAAGGCGCTCCATGATGTCCACATGGTACGGAATCTCAAAGTCCGGCACGACCGGCTCGCCGAAGCGCTCGATCTCGACGTTTTCGGAATCGTCCTTGCCGATCGGCACCGACGGGTCGATGATGTTCGGGATCACGAGCATGCGCTTTCTGATCTCGCCCTCAAGCTCCGTCTCGCGCGCGGTAAGCTCTTCCATCTCCTTTGCCATCGCGCTGACCTGCGCCTTGGCTTCCTCCGCCTTATCGCGCTCGCCGTGCGCCATCATCATGCCGATGGACTTAGAGATCACGTTGCGCTGATTGCGGAGATAGTCGCAGCGCACATGCGCGTCGCGGTATTCCTTGTCGAGCGCCAGTACTTCGTCGACCAGGACGAGCTTTTCATCCTGAAACTTCTTTTTGATGTTCTCTTTGACGAGATCCGGATTCGTCCGGACAAACTTCATATCCAGCATGTTACATCCTTTCGGGAGCCTGCAGCCCCAGTAGATTCAATCCGTTTTTCAGCGTCTGCCGCGTGGCGTCGGTCAAAGCCAGTCTTGCCGCGCGCACGGCTTCGTCGTCCGCCATGATGCGCTGTTCGTAATAGAAGCGGTTAAATGCGTTTGCGATCTGCATGATCGAACGCGCCACCACATACGGCTCGTACTTTTCGGCAGCGGAGCGCACCGCCTCCGGGAACGCCGCGATCGCCTTCAAAAGCGCCGTGCTTTCGGGATCGTCCAACAGCGACGCGTCGAACGCCGCCGGTCGCTCGCCCGCCTTGCGCAATACCGAACAGCTCCTTGCGTGCGTGTACTGCACGTACGGCGCGGTCTCGCCGTCAAAGTTCAGGACCTTGTCCCACGAGAACGTCACGTCCTTGATGCGGGAATTATACAGCACCGACCACAGGATCGCGCCGACGCCGACCGCCTCGGCAGCGGACTTCTTGTCCTCGAGGTCCGGGCTCTTTTCGCAGATGATGTCGTAGGTCTTTTCGACCGCCGCGTCCAGCACGTCGTCCAGATACAGGACCTTGCCCTCGCGGGTGTGGAACGCGCCGCCTTCCATGCTGACCATACCGAAGTTTACGTGCACGCAGTCCTTGACCCAATCGCGGCCCATCAGCTCCAGCACCTTAAAGAACTGCTTAAAGTGCAGGTCCTGCTGATAGGCGACGACATAGAGAAGCTTTGAAAAATCGTAGGTCGCCTTGCGGTAGCACGCGGCGGCGAGGTCGCGCGTTGCGTAGATCGTGCTGCCGTCGCTTTTTACGATGATGCACGGCGGCATGTTCCATTCGGAAAGATCCACAATCTGCGCGCCCTGATCGACCTTACTGATGCCCTTTTCCTTGAGCTCGTCGATGATCGGCTGCATCTTGTCCTCATAGAACGCTTCGCCGTTCCAGCTGTCGAAATCGACGCCCATGCGCTTATACGTGACCTTGACCTCGCGGATCGTGGCGTCGCGCATCTTTTCCCAAAGCGCGTGCGCCTCGGGATCGCCCTGCTCGATCTTCCGAAACCATGCGCGGGCGGTATCGTTGAGAGACGGATCCCTGTCCGCCTCGTCATGGAAGCGCACGTACAGCGCGACGAGCTCGCGGATCGAGTATTCGTCGACGGGCTTCGTTCCCCACAGCTTATACGCCGTGATCATCTTGCCGAACTGCGTGCCCCAGTCGCCGAGGTGGTTGATGCCGACCGTGTTGTAGCCAAGCGCCTTATAGATCCGGTACAGCGCGTTGCCGATCGCGGTAGAGGGCAGATGGTGGAACCCGAACGGCTTTGCGATGTTGATCGAGCTGTACTCGACGCAGACCGTCTTGCCGTTTCCCTCGGTGCTCGTGCCGTAGGCGTCGCCCTCGTTCAGCACGCGCGAAAGCACCGTTCCCGCCATCGCGCCCTTGTCGGTGAAGAAATTCAAATATCCGCCGACCGCCTCGCACTTTGTAAAGCCTTCGGGAACGGTCAGCCGTTCGGAAAGCTCCGCGGCGATCGCGTTCGGGGCTTTTCGCATCGTTTTAGACAGGCGGAAGCACGGGAACGCGTAATCGCCCATCTCCGTATTCTTCGGGACCTCGATCCAATCCGAAAGGGTCGCCTCGTCGATCCCGCAAATCGGCGCAAGCGCCGCAGCCAACGTTTTCACAGCATCCATAATTGCACTCTCCTTAATTAAGTTATTATAGCAAACCGTACGGAAAAAGAAAAGAGGTTTTTTGCGTGCCGAAAGAACACGCCGGATTTTCGGGTTGTTCTTTCTTTTTTTACATTTCTGACGTGTTTTGTTCAAAAAAACTGCACAGTTTGCTTGCATTCGTCAGATATAATGATAGCATCCGAATTTATACAGAGAAGGAGTTCATATGGAACATTCCATATCTTACAAAACGAATCGCAGAAAACGGCGCGTCGCCTGCTTCCTTGCAGGCGCGGCGGCGCTCGCCCTGATCGGCTGCGCCGCGCTGACCGGTACGCAGGTCCCGGAGGCGGAGGTCGACGATGTGATCTTTGAGGAGCCGCCCACGCCGGAGCAGGCGTTTGTGACGTCCGACCCCGCGCTCGAAACGTCGGCGCCGTCGCTTGAACCGACGCCGACGCCCTCTCCGACGCCGACGCCCTCTCCGACGCCGACGCCCTCGCGCCATCCGTTAAACGGCGACGCGCTTCTCTCGGGCGATCGCGAGCCCATCGTTCTGGACGTGCAGATCCGATTGATGGAGCTGAACTACCTCGACTTCGAGCAGCCGGACGACGAGTATTCCGAAGGTACCGCGGACGCGATCCGCGCGTTTCAGGTGCGCAACGGCATACACGCAAACGGCATCTGCGACAAAACGACCTATGAAAAGCTGTTCTCGGACGACGCGCTGACCTACGCCATGGTGCGCGGCTCGAGCGGCGACGACGTGGAGATCGCGAAGGAACGTCTGATCGAGCTCGGCTACCTCGACGGCACGCCGTTCGGCGATTACGACGAGGAAACCGAAAGCGCCGTCCGCCGCTTCCGTCAGAAGAACGGTCTGCCCGACGACGTGATCATCGACAACGACACGTATGAGGTCCTGCTCGGCGAGGATACCGTTTCCAACTTCTTCGCCCTCGGCGACAAGGACGACGCGATTCAGGAAATTCAGGAATCGCTGTTCGAGCTCGGCTACCTCACGTACCTGCCGGACGGCATTTTCGGCAAACAGACGCAAAACGCCGTGCGGCGCTTCCAGGAGGAGAACGGTCTTGTCGTGGACGGGTGTCTCGGCAAGAGCACCGTCGACCTTTTGAAGAGCGGAAAGGGCGATCCGTTCGCGTTCACCGTCGGTACCGAGGGTGCGGACGTCGAGCGCATCCAGTCGCGCCTTGCGGGCTACGGGTATCTTTCCCAGAGCCAGGTCACCGGCTATTACGGCGAAAAGACGCAGGCGGCGGTCAAGTCCTTCCAGTCGCGCAACGATCTGGAAAGCGACGGCACGGTCGGCTATGAAACGATGCAGGTGCTTTTGAGCGACGACGCAAAGCGCGGACCGACGACCCCGAAGCCCGCGACGCCGAAGCCCACCAAAAAGCCTTCCTCAACGAAGAAACCCGGCACGACGCAAAAGCCCGGCACGACCGCTAAGCCCACCGCAACGCCGCACGACGGCGACACCGGCTCCTCCGGCAGCACGATCAACTACGGCAAGGGCAAGGAGGCGTTCATCCAGATCGCGGAATCCAAGCTCGGATGCAAATACGTGCGCGGCGCAAAGGGTCCGGATAAGTTCGACTGCTCCGGGTTCGTGTACTGGTGTCTGAATCAGGCGGGCGTCAAGCAGAGCTACATGACGAGCATCGCGTGGCGCAGTTGTACGAAGTATCAGCGCATCAAATCGATGAGCGATCTGAAGCGCGGCGACGTGCTCGTGTTCAAGGGCAAGTCGATGTCGACCGGTCACGTCGGGATCTATCTCGGCAGCGGCAAGATGATCGACGCATCCTCGTCGAAGGGCAAGGTGCGCATCACCGACAGCATCCTTTCGAGCTCCTATTGGAAGGAGCACTTCCTGATGGCATACCGCATCTGGGATTGATGCGCTTGCAGTTTTCGAAAAACATGCTATACTGTAGAAAAAAGGAGTAACAGAATGGCTACGTTAAAGGAAAAATGGCAGAAGGTCGGCGACGACCTCGAGGTGCTCGGCAAGGACCTCGGCGACAGCATCATGAAGACCGTAAAGACCGGCGCAAAGGCCGTTTCGGATTGGGCAAACAAGGACGACGAGCCGAAATCGGACGTCGTGATCGAACCGGAAGAAAAGAAGGAATAATTTCAGCGACCCCCCCAACGCACCGCCTGCACCCCGCCGGCGGTGCATTTTTTGCGGGCGGGAGAAACGTCGATGACGGATGTGGAAAATATGATAGATACACGGTAGGGACGACCATCGGTCGTCCGTTCTGCTGTTGCGGCGGACGGGCAATGCCCGTCCCTACGGTTAATGACCGCATCCGGCGAATTCGCCGCACCGTTTATTCGTTGTATTCATCCTGCCGGAGAAGCCATTTTTTCGGGTTATCCTCAATATAGCGAATACATTCCAGATAATCGGCTTCGGTTCGGACAACATGGTCGTAAAAATGCGATTGCCATACAGCCGTTTTAGCCTGCTTCGTCACCGCGCCTTTGAATTGTTGAACAATACGCGAAACCGACGGTCTGTCGGTAGGGACGGGCATTGCCCGTCCGCCCGTTCGATCGATCCGCAGCAGCATATGAATATGGTTCGGCATAATAACGTATGCGTCCGTAAAAATGCCCTCGTACCGGTTAGCAATATCTTGGATCAAACGTTCCGCATACGATCCGACCTCCGATAAAACGATCTCGGGGATCGGTTCGTAAACACGATCCTCCATCTGCGTTCCCCGATCGACTATGTGTGAAAGGATCGGTCGACGGTGATCGGTACAAATCGTCAGAAAATATACGCCGTCCTCCGTGTAATCATAACAGCGCAGTCGATTCTCTTTTCGTTTCGGAAATTGATCCTTGTTCATCGTTTTTAATGTCTCCGTATTCAACGGACGGGCAATGCCCGTCCCTACGGTAGTGCTTCCTTATTTCGCGTTAATTCATCCCCCTCAAGCAACTCGAGCACGCGGGCTTCGCGCTCCGCCATGCTCGCGTGGAAATACGGAAGACCCGGTTTTCGATTCGCCCTGATCGCGTCGGAAAGGGAAACATAGGCAAGCCCGAAGCCCTCCTCGCGCTCGACGTCGTCCGGGGACGCGGCGCCTGAGGCTTTCGCGCTGCAGAAATAATAGAAATTCTCCTGATCGAAAATGTGGCTGCCGTCGTCGCTTAAAAGGACGCGGCGGACCCTGCCGAACGGACGGATGGATTCGGGATCGACGATCAGCCCCGTTTCCTCCCGGACCTCGCGAAGCAGCGCCTGTTCATGCGATTCGCCCGTCTCGATCCCGCCGCCGGGGAATTTATAATATCCGTACTTTGCGACGTACGCCATGGCGATCCGATCCTTGCGCAGCAGAATGCCGCGCACCGACGGACGGTATACGCGAGGAAGCGCGGGATCGTAATTTTTGAGATCAATGGTAAACAGGGTTTTCATATTTTTCTCCCAAAATCTTGAACTATCGGCAATGAATTGCGCCGAGGCGCATGAATTGCACGTTGTGCGTGAATTGTGCTTCGCACATGAATTGCGGCGCTGCCGCATGAAATCATTCCATGAACAGCGCGCGGATCGCTTCGGAAATGTCGGAGACGCGGACGAGCTTGCAGCCATGATCCGCGACCTTGCTCCGCGCGGGGATCAGAACGGTCGTGTAGCCGAGGCGGACCGCTTCTCTTACGCGCGTGTCGAGCTGCGACGCCGAGCGGATCTCGCCGGTCAAGCCGACCTCGCCGATCAGCACGGTCTTTTCGGGCAGCGGCTTTTCGAGCAGCGATGACGCGATGCACATCGCCGTCGCAAGGTCTGCGCCGCGGTCGAGCACGCGCAGGCTGCCCGCGATGTCGCAATAGACGTCCTTGTCGGACACGCGAAGCCGCGCCTTGCGTTCGAGAACGGCAAGGAGGACGTTCAGCCGGTTATAGTCAAGCCCGATCGCCGTGCGCCGCGGCGCGCCGAACGCCGTGGGGCAAAGCAGCGACTGGATCTCGCAGATCAGCGGACGCGAGCCTTCCAAAACGCAGGTCAGCGCGGTCCCCGCGACGTGCCGCCCGGAGACGAACAGCGCGCCCGGATCGGTCACCTCGCGCATGCCGGCTTCGCACATCTCGAACACGCCGAGCTCGTTGGTCGAGCCGAAGCGGTTTTTGACCGCGCGTAACAGTCTTAACCCCTCGTGCCGGTCGCCCTCGAAGTACAGCACGGTGTCCACGATGTGCTCGAGCACACGCGGACCCGCGATCGCGCCGTCCTTGGTGACGTGTCCGACGATCCACACGACCGTGCCGGTGTCCTTCGCAAACCGCGTGAACAGCGCCGTCGCCGCGCGTACCTGACTGATGCTGCCCGCCGCGCTTTCCGCCGCTTCGGTCTGCATGGTCTGGATCGAGTCGACGATCAGCATCTGCGCCTTCACTTCCTTTGCGCGTTCGATCGCCTCCTCGACGGAGGTTTCGGTATAGAGAAACAGGTTATCGCCCTTGACGTTCAGCCGGTCGGCGCGCAATTTGATCTGTGAATTGCTCTCCTCGCCGGAGACGTACAGCACCGGACCCGCGGCGGAAAGGTTGTCTGCGGCTTCCAGTAAAATCGTCGATTTGCCGATGCCCGGGTCGCCGCCCAAAAGGATCACCATGCCCTTCACGAGCCCGCCGCCGAGCACGCGGTCGAGCTCGCCGATGCCGGTGGTGATGCGCGTCTGCGCCTCCGCCTTGACCGCGTTCAACAAAACCGCGCGCGTTCCTGCGCCCGCAGCGGGACGCGACAGCACGCGCTCCTCCTCAACGAGCGTATTCCAGCTTCCGCATTGCGGGCATTTTCCCATCCAGCGCGGCGTTTCATATCCGCATTCGCCGCAGACAAACAACGTCTTTTCCTTCATTTTCTTTCTCCGACCGTCATGTATTCCATAATGTCCTTGTCGCGCCAGGTCACGTCCATCCACACGACCGTCTTGCCGCCCGCGCCGAGCAGCATTGCCGTCTCGTCGCTTCGTGTGATGCAGAACGTCGTCCCGTCGCCGTAGTAATAAATGTAATTCTTATCGAACCGCGAGTACGCGATAAACCCGTCGCCGAGCGAAAAGTCCACCGCGCCAGTCACGACCTCCGTGGTATTCGTTCCGTCGTACCACAGGATGCGCCCGTCCCTTGCGTGGTCGGAATCGAGGAACGCGATCCCGTCCGCGTTCATCTGCGGATCGTGGATGTACGAAGTGCCGACGTCGACCGTCTCCGCGCTTTGGGACGCGAGATCGAGCGCGGTCAGCTCGCCGCTTGGCGACACGTACAGCAGCGTGCTGCCGTAAACGAACGGCTTTGACAGCGCATGGGACGAGCCGTCAAAGATCACGAGCGTCGCGCTTTCGCCCGTTTCGAGGTCGACCGCGAACAGCTTGTCGCGCGATTCGCCGGTGCGCTCGATCCAGAACGCCGTGTTCCCGTACAGAACGGGCTTCGGATGCCCTACATGCACGGTTTTCAGCGTGCGCGCCTCGCCGCTCGTGCGGTCGTATGCCGCCATGCGTCCGCCGCCGTTCGCCGCCGCGTCGAGATAGACGATCCAGCGGTCGTTCATGGCGGGGAAGCGAATGCTCTTGTACGTCAGCGGAAGCGGGAGCAGCGTGCGCGTCTGCGTGCGGAATTCGTAAACCAGCAGCCGCACGAACGCCGCCGTGCCGTCCTGCGTGTAGTTGCCGACGGCGGCGATCATCGTGTCGCCGAACACCGTAACGTCCGTTGCGTACTGATACTCCGGAACGACGATCTCGGTCTGCAGCGATTTGATGTCCGCATCGTACAGCGCGTGATCGGGGTACGGATCGTGCGTGGGCTCCGGCGTCGGCTCCGGCGTGGGCGCGGGCGTCGCCTCCGGCTCCGTCCGGCACGAATAGGCGTGGTTGCCGAGGTTGTTGAAAAACGGGATCGCGTAGGTATAGAACGCCCAGCCGAGCGCTGCCAAAAACCCTATCGCGAGCAGCAGCTCAAGATAGGGCATGATGCGAAATCGCGTTAAATGTTTGCCGAGCTTTGTGGTGGAGCGGTACCGCTTTTCATGCTTCATGCCGTTATTTTACACTTATTTCACAGCGCGGTCAACCGTTGAACCGTCTTTGGGCATTGTGAAACCGAAAAGAGTGTGCTATAATACATTCTGAAAGAGTGTGCGGCAAGGGGTTGCCGCTTCGGAAAGGAAAACAAGTTTTGGCAAGACGCGCATTGTATCGCGAATACCGTCCCGAAACCTTCTCTGCGGTCATCGGGCAGGATCATATCACCACCATACTGAAAAATCAGGTGCGGGAGGGAAAGCTCTCCCATGCGTACCTGTTCTGCGGCTCGCGCGGAACGGGCAAAACGACGTCCGCCAAGATCCTTTCGCGCGCGGTCAACTGCCTCGATCCCGTTGACGGCGAGCCCTGCGGCAAGTGCGCCGCGTGCCGTCTCGCGATGGCAGGGAGCGCCGACGTGATCGAGATCGACGCCGCGTCGAACAACAGCGTGGACAACGTGCGCTCGCTGATCGAGCAGGCGCAGTTCGCGCCGTTGGAGCTAAAGTATCGCGTGTTCATCATCGACGAGGTGCACATGCTTTCGAACGCGGCGTTCAACGCGCTTTTGAAAACGCTCGAGGAGCCGCCGAAGCACGTGCTGTTCATCCTCGCGACGACCGAGCCGCAGAAGCTCCCCGCGACGATCATTTCGCGCTGTCAGCGGTTTGACTTCCATCGGCTGACGATCGCGCACATCGTAACGAATCTCACCGCGGTTTTGAAAAAAGCCGGCGCAAGCATCGAGCCGAACGGGCTTCGGCTGATCGCGCGGGCGGCGGACGGCGGCATGCGCGACGCGCTGTCGCTTGCCGACCAATGCCTGTCCTTTGCCGGAAACGACGTGACCGAGCAGGACGTGTTGAACGCGCTCGGAACGGTCTCCGGCGCGACGCTCGAACAGACCGCAAAGGCGCTCCTTACCGGCGACGGCGCGGGCGCGGTGCGCGCGCTCGACGACGTGGTGACAAACGGGCGCGATCTCGGCGTGTTCTTAAACGACCTGAGCAAGCATTTTCGCGCGCTGCTGCTTAGTAAGACCTGCGGCGAGTGCGCGGATCTTTTGGACTGTACCGACGATCAGATGCAGCGATACCTCAAGGTCGCGAAGGAATCGGACGAGGCGCGCATCCTGTACGCGATGGAACAGATCCTTCAGGTGCAAAGCAGGCTGAAGCTGTTTCCCGCGCCGCGCATCCCGATCGAAACGGCGTTTCTGCGCATCTGCCGTCCGGTCGACGATCGGAGCCTTGCCGCGCTTGAAGCGCGCGTGGCGCTGTTGGAGACAACCCCTCAGTCACCTTCGGTGACAGCTCCCCTTGCACAGGGGAGCCAAGAGACCGCACCGACGCGTACCATGGACAGCTCCCTTGCACAGGGGAGCCAAGGTAGGACGACTACCCCTGTAGGGGGCGACGACCTCGGCGCCCCGCCGGTAATTCCGCCGTGGGAGGATGTACCGCCTGTGGAGGCAAATCCGGTAAAGGACGCCGACCCCGGCGCCCCGATGAAGACGCCTGCTGTAGGGGGCGACGACCTCGGCGCCCCGTCGGTGGCAGCTCCCATTGCACAGGGGAACCAAGCACCCGCACCTGCCCCGGCGGTCAACAGCGAGGCGGCGGAACTTTGGGCGCAGGCAAAGAAAAAGATCATGGAAATGAACCCGATGGTCTTCTTCTACGTGAAGGATTCGGACGGGGCGGCGCTGAATAACGACGTGCTGACCGTCGAATTCCCGGCGGCGAAGGAAACCATGATGAACGGCATGAGCGCGGCGCGCAATCTGAAGATCGCAAAGGACGCGCTCGCGGCGGTACGCCCCGGCACGGAGCTTACGTTCCGGCTTGCGGTGCTGCAGAACGAAAACGAAGAAAAACTGAAGGAGCTTTTCGGAAGCTCGCTTACGATCAAATAACGGAGGTAACAACATGGCAAGAGGCGGATTCCCCATGGGCGGCGGCATGAACATGCAGCAGATGATGATGAAAGCGCAGAAGATGCAGCAGGAGATCCAGAAAAAGCAGCAGGCGCTCAACGAGACCGAGTTTTCGGCGACGGCAGGCGGCGGCATGGTGACGGTGACGGTGCTGGGCGACAAGACCGTGCAGTCGGTGAAGATCGACCCCGCGTGCGTCGATCCGGACGATGTGGAAATGCTGGAGGATCTGATCGTTGCGGGCGTAAACGCCGCGCTCAAGGAAGCGGGCGACGCGGTCGACCGCGAGATGGCGAAGATCACCGGAGGCATGAATCTCGGCTTCTGATATGGCGATCGAATCTATTGAAAAACTGACGACGCAGCTGGGCCGTCTTCCCGGTATCGGGCATAAGACGGCGCAGCGGCTTGCGTACCACCTTTTGAGCGTGCCGAAGGAACAGGCGACGGAGCTTGCCGACGCGATCCTTTCCGCGCGTGAAAAGGTGCATCCCTGCCCGATCTGCGGCGCGTTCACCGACCTTGAGACCTGCGAGCTGTGCGCCGATCCGAAGCGCACGGACGAGGTCGTCTGCGTGGTGAGCGACGCGCGCGACGTGCTTTCCATGGAAAAAACCCGCGAGTTCCACGGGCGCTATCACGTGTTGAACGGCTCGCTTTCGCCGATGAACGGCATCGGTCCGGGCGCGCTGCGCATCAACGCGCTTTTGGAGCGCTGCAAAACCGGCACGGTCAAGGAGGTCATCCTTGCCACCAACCCGGACGTGGAGGGCGAAGCGACCGCGGCATACATTGCAAAGCTATTAAAACCGCTCGGCGTGACCGCAACGCGCATCGCGCACGGCATCCCGATCGGCGGAAACCTCGAATACACCGACGAGGTCACGCTCGCAAAGGCGCTCGAGGGACGAAGGACCCTGTAAGCTATGAAACGTCGGCTTTTCGCATTGCTGCTTTTGCCGCTCCTGTTCGCGTGCAGCGGACGGCAGGAGGCGGCGGTAACGGAGACGCCTGCACCGACGGACGCGCCCGTGATCACGGAAGCGCCCGCTTCGGAGGAGGTATCCTTTGTTACGCCCGACGCCGACACGGTCGCGTGGGAAACGCCGGAACCGCCGGCGCTTCCGCCCGTGCCGACGCCCTCGCCCACGCCGGAGCCGACCCCGACGCCGAAGCCGCTTGCGGGGATTACGATCGGACTCGATCCGGGGCATCAGCAGCGCGCGAACCACAATACCGAGCCGATCGCGCCGGACGGTTCGGAGTACAAGGCGAAATGCTCCTCCGGCACGCGCGGCGTCGCGTCCGGCGTCTATGAATACGAGGTCAATCTGAACGTCGCCTTGAAGCTCAAAGCGCTTCTGGAGGAAGCCGGGGCGACGGTCGTGATCACACGGACGGCGAACAACGTCAACATCAGCAACGCGGAGCGCGCCGAGATGTTTAATGAGCGCGAGGTCGATCTTGCGATCCGTCTGCACTGCAACGGCACGGACGACACGAGCGTGCGCGGCGCGTTCATGCTGGTCCCGACCAAGGAGCGTACCGCTTACTTCAACGAGAACGTCCGCGCGGCGAGCGCGATCCTCGAACAGTACTGCGCGGAGACCGGCATCGAGCCGCGAAAGCGCAACGGGATCACCTATCGGAGCGACCAGGCGGGGTTTAATTGGTGCACCCGACCGATCGTTTGCATAGAAATGGGTCATTTGAGCAACGAAACGGAAGACTTGCTCTTGACGAACGACAGTTTTCAAGATAAGATGGCATTTGGGATTTACTGCGGCATTCTTGCCTGCTTCGGTCCCGATTCGGCCCTTGAAGGAGGAAATTCATGAACAAACCGATTTGCGTACAGTCCGAGGTCGGAAAGCTCAGGACCGTTATGCTGCACTGCCCGGGCGCAGAGCTGGAAAACCTGATGCCCGACTACCTTGCGCGGCAGCTCTTTGACGACATTCCGTATCTCGTTCACGCGAAGGAAGAGCATGACCAGTTCGCAAAAACGCTCCGCGACTGCGGCGTTGAGGTTCTCTATCTCGATACGCTCTTAAAGGAAGCGGTCGAGGCGGCGGACGCGAAGGACGAGCTGATCTGGGAGTACATCCGCGAGGCGAACATCGCCGCGGAGGGCGCCGAGCAGGCGGTCAACGAGTATCTGAAATCTCTGCCGCTCGATAAGCTTATTCAAGTCCTTGCGGGCGGCGTTCGAAAGAGCGACATCCCGAAGGTGGAAAAGCGCCACCTCGTCGATTACACCGACGACAAGTACCCGTTCTATGTCGACCCGATGCCGAATCTCTATTTCACGCGCGACCCGTTCATGAACGTCGGCGACGGCGTGCTGATCTCGCGCATGGCAAACGAGGTCCGTCGGCGCGAGACCCTGTTCGCAAAGTATATCTTTAAGTATCATCCCGTTTATAAGTGGGTCCCGAAATACCACGACCGCACCGACGTGCATTCCTTGGAAGGCGGCGACTGTCTCGTGCTTTCGCCCGAAAGCGTGGCGTTCGGCATGTCACAGCGCACGAGCGCGCAGGCGGTGGAGCTTGCGGCGAACCGTCTCATCAGCGAGCGCACCGATGTCAAGCAGATCCTTGCGGTCGACATTCCAAAGGTGCGCGCATTCATGCACCTCGACACCGTCATGACGATGGTCGACGTCGATTCGTTCGTCGTGCATCCGAACATTCTCAGAACGATGCGCGCGTTCAAACTGACGAAGCCGGACGGACGCCGGCTCAGGATCGAAGAGGACGACCGTCCGCTCGTGGACGTCTTCTCCGACGTGCTGGGAAGAAAGGTCCGCTTCATCGAATGCGGCGGCGCAAGCGAGATCGACGCGGCGCGCGAGCAATGGAACGACGGCGCGAACACGTTGTGCGTTGCGCCCGGCGAGGTCGTGACCTATTCCAGAAACTACGTCACAAACCGGATCCTCAGAGAAAACGGCATTACGGTGCATGAGATTCCGTCTGCGGAGCTTTCGAGAGGCCGCGGCGGTCCGCGCTGCATGAGCATGCCGTTTGTGCGCGAACCGATCAAATAAGCTTTGGATTCCCCTAAAAATAACAGTATAGAAAGGAAACCTATTATGTTCCAGGGAAGAAATTTTCTCACGTTGCTCGACTACACGCCCGATGAGATCCGCGCGCTTTTGAAGCTCGCGCATCAGGTCAAAGCCGAAAAGAAACAGGGCATTTTCCCGAAGCGCATGGCGAACAAGAACGTCGTGCTGCTGTTCGAGAAGACCAGCACCCGTACCCGCTGCGCGTTTGAAACCGCTGCGTACGACGAGGGCGCAAACGTCACGTTCCTTAGTAACTCGCAGATGGGCAAGAAGGAATCGCTCGAGGACACCGCAAAGGTGCTCGGCAGATTCTATGACGGCATCGAGTTTCGCGGCTTCAAGCAGGAGACCGTGGAGCTTCTCGCAAAGCACAGCGGCGTTCCGGTATGGAACGGGCTTACGGACCTCTATCATCCCACGCAGGTGCTTGCGGACTGGATGACGATCGAGGAGCATGTCAATAAACCCCTCCACGAGGTCAAGTTCGTGTACGTCGGCGATGCGCGCAACAACATGGGCAATTCCCTGATGATCGGCTGCGCCAAGATGGGCATGCACTTTGTCGGCATCGCGCCGAAGTCCCTGTTCCCGTCCGAGGAGCTTGTGAACAAGATGCGCGAGCTCTGCAAGGAAACCGGCGGCAAGATCGAGCTGTCCGATTCGATCGACGCGGTCGAGGGCGCGGACGTCATCTACACCGACGTTTGGGTTTCAATGGGCGAGGAAGCGCAGTTTGAAGAGCGCATCCGCCTCCTTGAGCCGTATCGCGTCACGATGGACATGCTGAAGAAGACCGGCAATCCGAACGTCATCTTCGAGCACTGCCTGCCGTCGTTCCACGATCTCGAGACGAGCGTGGGCCGCGACATCTACGAGCGCTTCGGCCTTAAAGAGATGGAAGTCACCGACGAGGTCTTCCGTTCGAAGCACAGCGTTGTGTTCGACGAAGCGGAGAACCGTATGCACACCATCAAGGCGGTCATGGTCGCAACCATGTCCGACACGCTGGATAAATAAGATTGCTATATAAAAGGGGATGTTAAAGAAACCGTTCTTTCTGT
This sequence comes from uncultured Clostridia bacterium, assembly GCA_937915925.1. Taxonomy (GTDB): domain Bacteria; phylum Bacillota; class Clostridia; order Christensenellales; family CAG-138; genus UBA3792. The sequence continues at coordinate 15,308 of CALGGM010000149.1, forward strand.
GACAAAAGAGGACATACGGAGTTGGACGGATGAGAATAGAATGCGGAGAGCAGAAAAGCCGATATCTATCGATGCTGCTCAATATCGAGGTGATTTCCATTACATCGAATGGACCGGCACAATCAGGCATCCGCGCCCTATCAATCATGTGCTGGAAAGTGTTCTGATTGAAGAACGTGGTTGTTTTTATTACATAACAGATGACTCTGGAAAGCTCCTTCTGAAGAAGAAAATCGGTAGTAACGGTACTGAAGCAATAAGACGGTGATAATACAATAAACGCAAAAGGAGTTGCTTTATCGGCGACTCCTTCAAACAAATTGCGTTACGTGTCGGGCATCCGGACCGTTTCCCGGTCCCTTGTGCAGTGACATCTACAACGGTTTCTGCATGCCAACCAGAGAAAATCTGTCCTATGGTTCGTCGGAAAATGCATCTTTTATCGCTTTATAAGAAAATTGTGAAATGATTGCCGATTATTATATGGAAATATGTGAAATTGAGTGTTTACAGAGCCGGAATTTTGTGATAATCTGTATCTGAAGCAAGGAGGAGAACGAAATGGAACGACTTACACGCAAGATGGATTATCTGCTATCGGAATGGAAGAACCGCGAGGGACATATGCCCTTGATTATCAAAGGCGCCCGGCAAATCGGCAAGACGGAAGCTATCCGTCATTTTGCAGCAAACAACTATGCGTCGGTCGTCGAAATCAATTTCGTCCTGCAGAAGCAGTACAAGGACATCTTTGACGACGGATTTGAGGTCGATACCGTACTTCGCAACATTTCCCTGAAAAATCCGGCGTTTCGCTTTGAGCCGCACCGGACGCTTATCTTCTTCGACGAGCTGCAGGACTGCCCGAACTGCGCCACAAGTCTGAAATCCTTCCGGGAGGACGGCAGATATGATGTCATCTGCTCCGGCTCCATGATGGGCATCAATTACCGGGAAATCGAATCAAACAGCGTCGGAAACAAGGAAGACGTAGAGATGTTTTCGCTCGATTTCGAGGAATACCTCTGGGCAAAGGGGTATACGCCCGAGCAAATCGAAGAATTGTATCAGAAGATGCTGACGCTGACGCCCCTCGGAAAGGTCGAGTACGAAGTTATGCTGGAGAACTTCCGGGAGTACATGGTGCTGGGCGGCATGCCCGCCATTGTCTTCAGCTTCGTCACACAGAAGAATTACAGCGGCACGCTTCAAATGCAGCAGCAGATTCTTCTTGACTATGAGGAGGACATCACAAAGTACGCCTCCGGTTTCGACAAGGCAAAGGTCTTGAATGTATATCGCAAGATTCCGGTGTTTCTCGGCAAAGACAATAAGAAGTTCCAGATTTCCAAGGTTGCATCTGGCGCACGAAACAGGGATTATGCCGGGTCCGTCGAGTGGTTAGACAACGCGGGCATCGTCAATGTTTGCTATTGTATGGAGCAGCCGGAGCTGCCGCTGAAGGGGAACTATGACCCGAACAGTTACAAGATTTACTATCGTGACACCGGGCTTTTGATTGGCAGTCTGGATGAAGAAGCACAGACCGACTTGCGCAACAATAAGAACTTCAAGACGTATAAAGGCGCAATCTACGAAAATGTCATTGCGGATATGCTGGTAAAGCAGGGATATTCCCTCTTCTTCTATCGCAACGAGAAGGCAACCGTGGAGATGGATTTCTTTGTGCGCGACGCCGAATCCTTGATTCCGGTAGAAGTAAAGGCAAACGACAATCCGACAGCTTCCCTGAACCGGCTCATCAAAAGCGACGCCTACCCGGATATCCGATATGGCATCAAGCTTGCGAATCGAAACATCGGGTTCAACGGCAGTTTCTATACCTTCCCGTACTTCCTTGCGTTTCTGTTGAAGCGCTTTTTGCGGGAGCGATAGGATTGCACACAAAAAAGAACAATTTGAACGAGAATGAGCCGCCGATAAATGCGGCTCATTGTATGTATTATATGATTACGGGTCCGGTATCCAGACCGTCTCCCAGTGGCCTTCAGCCGGTGTAATCAAATCAGAGTAGGAGATATGCCCTCCATGCGCTTCACAATACGGATGATTCAAATTTACTGTTGCGGCATTCTGCGGGTCGTTTTGGTCGCCCCAGATGACGCCCGGATAATCATCCCCGCATCGCCAAACGAATCCGCATGCGCATACCACCCTCACATCCGATGTGTTCCAATTTTCAATGTGGCAGACATGCTTTTTCGCTGATTCCTCCATGGTTGGCTCAAGATGCAAGGGCACATAGTTATCGTAATAATTTCCCGGGAACTTCGCACCGCAATGGTTACATTTATAGCCGTACTCATACACAGCTGGTACATCCTCAACCCAGTGTGTCTCCCAATGACCTTCCCCGACAGGATGACTCGGGGTGGGAGTAGCGTCATGACTGCCTTCATTATAGTGACCAGGGTTTATCCATGCATGCTCGTACCAACGTTCATAATCGGCATCGCTTGACCCGAAGCGCATCCCGCAGTATATGCATGTCCAGACGAATGGTGTCGCCGTCGGCTTCAGCGTCGGTGTTGCCGTCGCCTTTGGTGTTGGCTTCTGTGTTTGCTTTGCCGTCGGATTAGGCGTTCGCTGCGGCTCCTGCGTCGGCGTTGTCGTCACTGTCGGAGTTTTTGTTTCCTTCGGCGTCTGCGCTGGTGTATTTAAGGAGGTTGTTTGCTCCGGAGTTTGCATAACATATGTCGGTGTCGCAGTTTCAATGCAACTCTCTTCATTAGATGCTTCGAAGGTCGGCGCAGAAGTGACCTGAATCAATACTGGTGTGTCCGAAGGAACATCTGAAGCTGGGATAATCACAATCGTTTCCGTCGAAGCATCCATAGTGTCTTGCTTTATGCCGCTTTCGGTCGTCGGCAAAGTATTGCAAGCGATAAAAAACATCATAATTATCATAAATGAAATCATTCTTTTCATGTTTTCTTTTCCTTTCTTTTTCTTCATTAAATAAGACAATCTAATACATCGTTTGGTTTTATATATAAGCATTACGGCATTGCTTTTATGTGTTCGCTGCTGCACCACCTCCTTGGTTTTCGACTGCATCAAGCGCGTCTGCTATGGCCTCTTTTGACATCCCCGTTATGAGATGGAGGGATTTGAGATTCACGGTGCCTCCGTCAGCGGATATTTTTGTTATGGCCCAATCCAGTACGCGCGATATATACTGTTCGTTCGTTTCGGTGGCTGCTCGAATAGCTGAAAGGCATCTATGGCACTTAACCAACCGGCCCTTTGTAATGTTCAGCTGTGTTTCGATACGATGAACGCTTACGCGTATCGGTTTACGCTCTTTATCCGAAAGGATTCGTTGTATCTCGGCATTAACTTTAGGAAGAAGTTCCTTATCAATCAAGTCCCAATCCAGCTTGTTCCATGCCTTCCGTTTATCGGAAGGGAGCGATGGACGTCGCATCGAAGTCCTGACCGCAAAACGCACTGATTTCTCAGAGACATGCATTTTTGACGCTATTTGTGTGCAGGCCATGCCTTGGCGATATAGGGACAAGACCTCCTCATCAAATCGCTCGACATATGATTTCTCCGGCATTTTCATAGAGCACAGCTCAGCAGGAGAAATACCGAGGAACAATCCAAGCAGACATACCTCGAACGGCATCAGCCCCACGCTACGG
>CALGGM010000150.1 GCA_937915925.1 uncultured Clostridia bacterium
CCCCCTCATCAGTCAGCTGACGCTGACAGCTTCCCCACCCAAGGGGGAAGCCTCATCATTCCGCGCAGTCAAAGCCTTCCCCTCGATGGGGAAGGGGGACCGCTTGCGGTGGATGAGGTGAAGATCCTATTTCTCTGTTTTTCCAAAGGTGCCGAGAAGACACGGACGCATCTCCCTCGTCTTTTCCAAAGCCTGTTCGTGCCGCCATTTTGCGATATTCGCGTGATGCCCGTTTAAGAGGATCTCCGGCACGTCAAGCCCGCGAAACGACGCAGGGCGCGTATACTGCGGGTACTCCAAAAGCCCGTTCGCGTGCGATTCGTCCTCCGCGCTCTCCTCCGATCCAAGCACGCCCGGAATGAAGCGGGAGAGACAATCGATCAGCACCATCGCGGGCAGCTCGCCGCCGGTCAGCACATAGTCGCCGATGGAAATCTCCTCGTCGATCAGCGTGTTCACGCGCTCGTCCACACCCTCATAATGCCCGCATAAAAGCACGATGTGCTCGAGCTTAGAAAGCGCCTTTGCGCGCTCGCTTGTGAGCACCTTTCCCCGCGGGGTCAGAAGGATCCTGTGCGGCTGTGCGTCGCCGCAGACCGCCGCCATGCAGTCGAAGATCGGCTGCGCCATCATGACAAGCCCAGCGCCGCCGCCGAACGGATAATCGTCGGTCTTGCGGTGCTTGTTGTCGGTATAGGCGCGGATGTCGTGCGTCTCGATTTCAAGGATCCCGCTTTGCTTTGCGCGTCCCAGAATGCTTGTGTTCAGCACGCCGTCGAACATCTCGGGAAACAAGGTCAGAATGTCAATCTTCAAAAAGTCCGACCTCCTTCAAAACCGCGGCGTCAAACACGATCCGCCCGGCGTCCGTATCGACCTCGGAAAGCACACGCTTCAAAGCCGGAACCATCAGCTTGCCGTTTGCGATCTCGTACACGTCGTTTGCGCCGGTCTCATAGACGTTGGTAAGCTTTCCGTATGCGTTTCCGTCGGTGTCGAACGTCTCGCAGCCGATGAGATCGGTCACGAAATACGTGTCCTTCGGCAGCTTCACCCGATGCGCCCGATCGACGCAGAGATACGCCCCTCGAAGCGCGTTCGCCGCTTCCGGCGTGTCGAAGCCCTCGATCGAAACGATCACCGCGTCCGGCGCGATCGACGAAACAGAAAGCTGCACGGGGCGCATTTCCCCGTGCAACTCCAAGAAAGCTTCCGTAAGGTTGCGAAAGCGCCGGCTCGAATCGGTCAGCGGGTCGATCTTGACCGCGCCGTGCACGCCGTGCGTGCGCACGATGACGCCGATCCGATAATACGCTGCGCTCACAGAATGTCGACGACGACCTTTTTCTCGTCGTTGATGGACGCCGCCTTGACGATCGCCCGGATCGCCTTCGCGATACGTCCCTGCTTGCCGATGACCTTGCCGGTGTCCTCGGGATCGACGACGAGCTCGATCACGACGCTGTCGTCCTCCTCGCGGGTGGTCACCTTGACGTTCTCGGGATGATCGACGAGGCTCTTTGCGATGAACTCAACCAGCTTGTCCATAGCGGCCTCGATCAGTCGATCGCGCCCGCCTTCTTCAGAAGGCCGCGAACGGTATCGGTGGGCTGTGCGCCGTTCTTCATCCACTGCTGCGCGCGCTCGTTGTCAACCTTGAGCTCTGCGGGTTCGGTGGCGGGATTGTAGTAACCGAGCTCCTCGACGAATGCGCCGTCACGCGGTGCGCGGGAATCCGCAACGATGATACGGTAGAAAGGCTGCTTCTTCGCGCCCATTCTTCTCAGTCTGATCTTCAACATAGTTTTGTTTCTCCTTATCTTTTGTTTTGTTTTTTGATTGTATCGAATACGGTCAAACCGTTTTCGTCCCTTTGATTTTGCCCGAATCGCATGTCATTCTGAGGAGGCGAGGCCTCCGAAGAATCTCCGTCGGCTCCGTTGCTGTGAGATCCTTCGCTGGAAATTGGTACAGCTTTTTGGACAAAAATTTTTAGTTCTTAGTGACAGTTTGTGC
>CALGGM010000151.1 GCA_937915925.1 uncultured Clostridia bacterium
CTTGGAGATTCTTCGCCTAAAGGCTCAGAATGACAGGACTTTCTTAACAGCCCGTACCGCGTACCATCGCCCCCTACAAGCCGTTGGCATATTTCTTGCCCTCCCTGACAAGGGAGGGTATATGGTTACGCGAAGCGAGTCGGAGGGGTTGTCGGTTACCCGCTCAGTTCTTCTGCTCCTCAAACCACTTCTCGGCGAAGGCGGCGACGGCGGAGGCGAGCGCCTTCATGTCCCAATCGCCGGTGTTGACGGTGAGGTGATAGCTCTTGCACTGACCCCATTCGCTGCCGGTCAGAAAATCGCGGGTGCGGGCGCGCGCCTTGTCGATCTCCTTCATCTTGCGCTTGAGCTCGCGGTCGGTCAGCTTTTCGTCCTCGCGGGCGCGGGCACGGCAGCGTTTGATCTTCGCTTCCGTATCGGCGCACACAAAGATGCTGAACGGCTTGAGGTCCTTTAAAATCGCATCGGCGTTGCGTCCGATGATGACGCAGTCCTTTCCGAGCGCCGCGATCTCCTCGATGACCTTTTTCTGCTGCACCAGAAGGTCGATGCGGCTTGCGTCGACGTACGCGATCGAGTGCATCGTGCCGCCGAACGAGACGGGGAAGTCGTGCCAGCCGTGGTTGTCGAGCGTGTTCTCCACGTATTTCGCGTCGAGCCCGCTGTTCTTCGCGACCGCGGAGATGATCTCGCTGTCGTAATAGTCGTAGCCCAAAATGTCCGCAAGACGCTTGCCGAGCTCGCGTCCGCCCGAGCCGAATTCGCGGCTGATGGTGATGATTTTCATGTGCTTCTCCTTTTTCCATAGCGCTGCATCCTTGCGCGCCGTATGGATCGTATATCAAAAATATAGTCCATTTTCGAAAAAAAGTCAACCGACGAACCGAAACTCGAAACCTCTGTAAATCCTCTTGCAAGGTTTGTCGATTTACGGTACAATAACAGTAACGATAAATTTCAGGGGGATGCAATTATGATCATTGTGGGTATCTGCGGCGCGTCGGGCAGCGGCAAGAGCACGCTGGCAAAACGGATTCAGGACAGCCTTTCGTGCAGCTGCGTCATCATCGGACAGGACTGCTACTACAAGAGCTTTCCGGAGCTGCCGTTTGAGGAGCGCGTGCACATCAATTACGACGAGCCGAACATCTTCGATTACGACGAGATCATCCGCGACCTCGATACGCTCGAAGCCGGCAAGCCCATCACGAGGAAGGGGTACGACTATGCCGCGCATCTGAGAGCCGATTCGGACGAGCTCATCTACCCGCCGGAGGTGCTCATCATGGAGGGCATCCATATGTTCCACGATCCGCGCCTTGTCGAGCGCATGGTGCTGAAGGTCTATATGCACGTCGATATCGACATCTGCCTGCTTCGCCGTATCAAGCGCGACATCAAGAGCCGCGGCAGAACGATCGACAACATCGCCGAGCAGTACGTGGAGACCGTCAAGCCGATGTATGAAAAGTACATCGTCAACTACATCAACGAGGCGGATTTCGCGATCATGCGCGGCGGCAAGAACCGCATGGCGATCGACTGCATCTCGGCGTATCTGACGACCAAGGTGCTCGCCGAGCGCTTTGAAAAGGAAAACGACGCGCGCCAGGCGCTGGAAGAAGCCGCGCGTGAGGACGAGGAATAAGCGATTTCGGGGACGGAGCGATCCGTCTCCTTTTTTGTATTATGAGCGATATTGCATTATATTATGAAACGAGCGGACGGGGCGAGGCGCTTATCCTGCTGCACGGAAACGGGGAGGCGCATTCGTATTTTTGCAATCAGATCCCGTTTCTTTCGGAGCGGTTTACGGTTTATGCGCTCGACACGCGCGGGCACGGGCAAAGCCAGATGGGGGAGAAGCCGTTTACGCTGTCGCAGTTTGCCGACGATCTCAGGGACTGGATGGACGAACGGGGGATTCGGCGCGCGCACGTGCTCGGGTTTTCCGACGGCGCGAATATCGCGATGCTGTTTGCAATCCGAAACCCCGAAAGGCTGCTGTCACTCGTTTTAAACAGCGGAAATCTCGATCCGAGCGGGCTCGATCCCGCGTTTTTAAGGGAAATCACCGAGGCGCAAAAACACACGAGGGACGCGCGAGAATCGGGACTTTTGAAGCTCATGACAGAGGAACCGCACATCGATCCGAAGGCGCTTTCCGTCATCCATGTGCCCACGCTGGTGATCGCCGGAACCGACGATCTGATCCCGCCCGAGCACACGCGCCTCATTGCAAACAGCATCCAAGACGCAAGGCTTGTCTTTTTACGCGGAACGCACGCCGTCGCGGAGGAGGATCCCGGTGTGTTCAACGCCGCGCTTGCTGCATTCTATCATAACGTTTCATAATTACTGCTATTTTCGACAAAATAAGCATTGACAAAGCGTATGGATTGTGGCATTATATTGCGCAGAAAGTTTAGTGAATGTAAACTTTAAGTTTAGAAAGGGTTGACGGAATGGAAACGGTCAGACCGGAGATCGGACAAAAGCTTCGGCGGCTTCGCGTAAAGCTCGGACTGACACAGGAGGAGCTTGCCGCGCGCACGGAGCTGACAAAGGGGTTTATCTCGCAGCTCGAAAACGACATTACCTCGCCGTCGATCGCGACGCTGATGGACATTCTGGAAGCGCTCGGGACCGATCTTGCTGCGTTTTTCAACGACCGCTCGGACGTGCGCGTGGTGTTCACGCCGGACGATACGTTTGAAAAGGAGGACGAGGAGGCGGGCACGCTGATCCGCTGGCTCGTGCCGAACGCGCAGAAGAACGCGCTGGAGCCGATCCTTGTTTCGATCGCGCCCGGCGGACAGACCGAAGAGCTCGATCCGCACGAGGGCGAGGAGTTCGGCATCGTGCTGTCCGGCGCTGTGACGCTCATCGACGGGGATATGAAGTACCGCGTGAGAAAGGGCGACAGCTTTTACCTGCATCCACAGGGCGTTCACTATCTTCAAAACGCAGGCAAAACGCAGGCGAAGGTGCTTTGGATCAGCACGCCGCCGTCATTTTAAAAGGGGGACCATATGGAAAGCAAGCATCTGATTGAGCTGGTCGATATCAGCAAGGATTACAACGGGGACGTGGCGCTCGATCACGTCAATCTGTACATCAATGACGGCGAATTCTTAACGCTCTTGGGACCGTCCGGCTGCGGCAAGACGACGCTTCTTCGCTGCATCGCGGGGTTCATCACGCCGTCCTCCGGCATGATCAAAATGAACGGCGTCGACATCGCGAAGGTTCCGCCGCACAAGCGCGAGATCAACACGGTCTTTCAGAAGTACGCGCTGTTCCCGCACCTTAACGTGCACGACAACATCGCGTTTGGGTTGAAGATCAAAAAGACGCCGAAGCCCGTGATCGAGGAAAAGATCGAAAAGATGCTGAAGCTCGTCAACCTTGAGGGCTACGGCAAGCGCTGGATCGATCAGCTGTCCGGCGGTCAGCAGCAGCGCGTTGCGATCGCACGTGCGCTCGTCAACGAGCCGAAGGTCCTTTTGCTCGACGAACCGCTCGGCGCTTTGGATCTGAAGCTTCGTCAGGAGATGCAGGTGGAGCTGAAGCGTATGCAGCGGCAGCTCGGCATTACGTTTATCTACGTCACGCACGATCAGGAGGAAGCGCTGACGATGTCCGACACGATCGTGGTCATGAAGGACGGCGTCATTCAGCAGATCGGAAAGCCCACCGACATCTACAACGAGCCGAAGAACCCGTTCGTTGCGGACTTTATCGGCGAGAGCAACATTGTTTCGGCGCTGATGCTGGAGGACTTCAAGGTTCGCATGAACGGCGTCGTCTACCGCTGCGTGGACAAGGGCTTCGGCAAGAACGTCGAGGTCGACGCGGTCGTGCGTCCGGAGGATATCGACATCGTGCCGATCGACAAGGCGCGGGTCACCGGCACGGTCGCTTCGGTCGTGTTCATGGGCGTGCATTACGAGATCTGCGTGGACTGCGGCGGCTACGAATGGGTCGTGCATACCACGGACTACGCGCCGGTGGGAAGCCGGGTCGGTATTCAGATCCTGCCCGACGCGATCCATATCATGAAAAAGACCCGCAGTAACAACATCTTCGACGCGGAGGTCTGGCAGAGCGAAGGCGCGATCTACATCGACGACGTGGCGTTCCCGTGCGAGGGACTTTCCGATTACGAGAACAAGGAGATCGCGATCGTGCGCATCGCGCCCGAAAACGTGCAGCTCGTCGCGCCGCAGGACGCGAAGCTCACCGGCACGGTCAAGGCGTGCATGTTCCTCGGCACGCATTACGAGATCACCGTCTCCTGCGAGGAGAACGACTGGATCGCGCACTCCGACGAGTTCATGGAGGACGGCGAGGAGGTCGGAATCTTAGTCGATCCCGATAAGATGGAGCTTACCAAAAAGGACGATGAGGCGGACGAAGAGACCGAAAAGCCGGAAGGCGTCACGCGCGAAGAGTAAGAGGACAGGGGCATGAAGCGGAAATACTTTGCTTATCCGTATATCGTATGGATGATCCTGTTCATCGCCGTGCCGATGGTGTTCATCTTCTACTATGCGGTAAACGTGGACGGGACATGGACGTTCAAAAAATGCTGGGAAACGCTGACCGACGGGCAGAAATGGCACGTGCTCCTCGTCAGCGTGGAGATGGCGCTCGGCACCACGGTGATCTGCCTTCTCTTGGGCTATCCGATCGCGTACATCCTTGCCAACATGAAGAAGACGGTCGCCGGGTTCATCTCGGTGCTGTTCTTCGTGCCGATGTGGATGAACTTTGTGCTGCGCACCTACGCGTGGCGCGCGATCCTCGAATACGCGCTGCCGGATCTTTTAGGGCTCAAGACGACGCTCACCGGCACGCTCGGCGCGGTGCTGATGGTGCTCGTGTACGACTTTCTGCCGTTCATGGTGATGCCGCTGTATAACTCGCTTTCCAAGCTCGACAAGAGCCTTCTGGAGGCGTCGCGCGATCTCGGCGCGGACGGCAAGACGACGTTCTTCCGCGTGGTGCTGCCGCTGTCGGTGCCGGGCATCGTTTCCGGCATTACGATGGTGTTCGTTCCGGCGATCACGGCGTTCACCGTTCCGGCGCTGATCGGCAACGGCAACTATAACCTGTACGGTAACGAGATCGAGCAGGCGTTCAAGGTGCTTGCGGGCAGGGGCGATTACTCGATCGGCTCGACGCTGTCGATCATCCTGCTGATCTTCGTTCTGATCAGCACGGCGATCATGAACCACTTTGACAGCGATAAGGAAGGAGGGAGCATCCTGTGAAGAAGTTCGGCCGTTCCCTCAAATATGTCTATCTCGGACTGATGCTGCTGTTCCTGTATCTGCCGATCATCTACCTGATCGTGTTCTCGTTCAACGACTTCACGGTGGGCTCCGGCAGACGCATTTCGTACTCGAACCTCGGACGGTGGAACGGGTTCACGCTCGCAAACTACGGCACGGTGTTTTCGGGCGACGCGGGCAGCGCGCTTTTGCTGACGCTTGAGATCGCGTTCGCGTCGAGCATCATTGCGACGGTGGTCGGCACCGCGGCGGCGATCGGCATCAACTCGATGAAAAAGCGCTCGCGCAACATCGTCGTCAACGTGTCGCAGCTGCCGATGGTCAACCCGGACCTTGTCACCGGCATTACGTTTATGATGCTGTTCGCGTTTGTGAACAGCATGCTCGGAAGGTTAGGGCGCTTTCAGATCAACGACTTCTTTAAGCTTCTGATCGCGCATATCTCGTTCAGCATTCCGTACGTGATCTTCTCGGTGCTGCCGAGGCTCAAGCAAAGCTCGGATCTTCTGTATGAAGCGGCGCTCGACCTTGGCTGCTCGCCGATCCAGGCGCTTTTAAAGGCGGTCATTCCGGACATCATGCCGGGTATTTCTTCCGGCTTTATCATGGCGCTTACGATGTCGCTGGACGACTTTGTGGTCAGCTACTTCGTGGCGGACCGCATTCAGCCGCTGTCGGTCTATATCTACTCGAATACGGCGCACGGCGCAAAGGGCGTGAACCCGGCGCTTGCGACGATCATCTTTATCCCGCTCGTGGCGATGCTTCTGATCGTGAACCTTCGGCGGCTCGCAAAGGAACGGGAGTATGAGATCCAGAACAAAAAGGTCAAAATGAAGAAATAAGAAAGGGGAACCCAAATGAAAAGAATTCTGAGCCTTGTCCTTGCCTTGATCCTTGTGACGGCGTTTGCCGCCTGCAATACGACCGTTGAGGTCGACGAAAACACCTTTGCGGACGGCGATCAGTACGAATACATCGGCGGCGAGCTGAACGTGCTGAACTGGGGCGAATACATCGACCCCGAGCTCATTGAACTGTTTGAACAGGAGACAGGCGTCAAGGTCAACTATATCGAACTGACGAGCAACGAGGAGATGCTGATCAAGCTGCGTTCCTCCGACAGCCCCTACGATCTGTGCTTCCCGTCGGACTACATCATCGAGCAGATGATCCGCGAGGATATGCTGCAGCCGCTCGACTATTCGAAGATCCCGAACGCCAAAAACATCGACCCGAAGATGATCGAGATCACCAACGGCTTCGATCCGGGCAACAAGTATTCGCTTCCCTACATGTGGGGCACGGTCGGCATTCTCTACAACACCACGATGGTCGACGAGCCCGTGGACAGCTGGGGCATCCTCTGGGATGAGAAGTACGCCGGTCAGGTCTGGATGTACGACAGCCTGCGCGATTCCATCGGCATTACGTTGAAATACCTCGGCTATGAGATGAACACCCGCAGCGAGGACGAGATCGCCCAAGCGCGCGATCTTCTCATTCAGCAGGCGCCGATCAGAAAGGGCTGGGGCACCGACGATCTTCGCGCAACGATGGAAAACGGCAAGGGCGCGATGTGCGTGATCTATTCCGGCGACGCGTTCTGCTCCATGGACGAGAATGAGGACCTTGCGTACGCCGTTCCGAAGGAAGGGTCGAACGTCTGGTTTGACAACGTCATCATCCCGAAGACGGCGAAGAACGTCGAAGCCGCGCACGCGTTCATTAACTTTTTGAACGACGGCAACCTTGCGGCGCGCAACACCGAATACATCTACTACTCGACCCCGAACAAGGCGGCGATGGATCGGCTCGACCCGTACTTCACCGAGAGCGAGACCTACAACCCGCCGCAGGACGTTCTGGACCGCTGTGAAGTCTTCCACGATCTCGGCGACTTCATCGACGTGTTCACCAAGGCGTGGAGCGCGATCAAGTCCGCGAACTGAGGAGGACGTATGGAACAGCTCAAAAAGACGCTGAGAGACCTCATGGCGATCGACAGCACCACCGGCTTCTTCGTCGAGATGGACGAATATCTGCTTGCCGAAGCGAAGCGGATGGGGATCGAAGCCGTACAGCTCAATAAGGGCGGCGTGCGGTTCGATCTCGGCGGCGAGGGCAACCCCGTCACGATCGCCGCGCATGTCGACGCGATCGGGCTCATGGTGCGGCAAATCAACGCGGACGGAACGCTGTCCGTCGTCAAGGTCGGCGGCGTGCATCCGTACTACGCGCTCGACTGGAACTGCCGCGTACATGCAAGAAACGGCAAGATCTACACCGGCGTCGTTCGCAGAAAGAACCCGAGCGTGCATCTGATGAGCGCGTCTGAAAAGGAAACGCCGATGGACCTCGATACGAACCTTGTCCTGCTTCTGGACGAGGATGTGTATTCCCGCGCGGACGTGGAGAAACTCGGCATTACATGCGGCGATCAGGTCGCGATCGAAACGCGCTATACGGAGACCGAAAACGGCTTTATCAAGAGCCGTTACCTCGACGACAAGGCGAGCGCCGCGACGCTTCTTCGGCTTGCGCAGCGCGTGGTCGACGGCGAGGTGAAGCTGAACCGCAAGGTCAGCCTGCTGTTCACCGAATATGAAGAGATCGGACACGGCGGCGCGTGCGGCATTCCCGCGGACACCAAAGATCTCATTGCGGTCGACATCGGCTGCATCGGTCTCGATCACGACAGCAGCGAGCACAAGGTCACGGTCGCCACGAAGGACGCGGCGTTCCCGTACCACACCGTGCTCACCGATGAGCTCGTGAAGCTTTGCGAAAAGAACGGCATTCCCTACGCGCTCGACATGATGGTGCCAAGCTACGGCTCCGACGCGGACGTAAGTTTACGCGCAGGCTACGACGTGCGCCACGCGCTGATCGGTCCCGGCGTTCGCGAAACGCACGGCTACGAGCGCACGCATGAGGACGCTCTGAAGGCAACGCTTGCGCTGATCTCGGCGATCGTCGAGGCATAACACGAACCGAACACACGGGCTGTTAAGAAAGTCCTGTCATTCTGAGCCTTTAGGCGAAGAATCTCCAAGAAACAGTACAAACTTTTAGGAGATCCTTCGTCGCGTTCAACTCCGCTGCGCTTCGTTACAGCGGTAGATCGCGCGCTTCCCGCGCGTACCATCGCTCCTCAGGATGACATTTCGAGACTTTCTTAACAGCCCCTTTGTAACATGAAAGGGAGAATGTATGGAACAGGAACGTATCACGCTCGCGCCGATGACGGACGAGATGTATCATCGTTATCTCAAAGAATACGACAACGATCCCGACCTGTATCTGCCGGGACAGCCCTACGAGCATTACGTCTACAGCCCGGAACGCGCAGAGCGGTATATCGAGCGGCAGAAGCAGTTAAACCGCATTCCGCTTGCGATCCTCATGCGCGGCGAGATCGTAGGCGAGATCGTCATCAAAAGCATCGAGCCGAAAACGAGCGCGTCGTTTGGGATCGCGCTGAAAAACGCGCAGTATAAGGATCGCGGCATCGGCACGCAGGCGGAACGGCTCGCGATTCGCTGTATCTTTGACGAACTGGATATTCCGACGATCCTTGCGGACACGGTCCGGTCGAACACGCGCAGCCGGCACATCCTCGAAAAGCTCGGATTTATGCAGATCCATGAGGATGAAAACTTTTTGTATTATCGGCTTGATCGGAAAGACGCTTAAACGATCGACCGCTTTCAAATCCGAATCGGGGCTATGCGCCCCTTTTTCTTTTCGAGAGGCCGAAGGTGAAGACGAAGACGAGCAGAAGACCGAAGGCGGAGGAGAGGACGACGGAGAGTAGGTCAAAGGCGTTTTGAAGCATCTGCGCGCCGCTCGCCATGGTCGGGATCGGGACGTCGGGGACACACAGCGGCGTGAGGAAATAGACCGCGAGCGCCGCGAGGACCGCGGTGAGCAGGCGGGTCGCGATAAAGCGCGGCGACAGCGGAAGAAAGGACGCGCTCTGCAGCAGGATCGAGAGCCCGCCGAATTGGAGAAAGAACGCGGTTAATGCAAGCCGAAGCGGCAGCGGCAGGGGAAGCGCCGCAAGCGCGGACGCGCCGGAGGTCATTTCAAACAGCCCGAGCGCGATCGCTTGGGCAGCGTCAGCGTATTTTCCGAACAGCCCGAAAACGCCCGTCGCGTCGAGCAGCGCGCCGAGCACGGACGCGAACACGATGCTGCCGCCGATTCCGAGCATCGACTGCATTCCGTCCGAGATCGCCTTCGGCAGCGCCGCGGACAGCGGAATAGAGGCGGTATTTGACGGCTTTCTCCTGATCCGAAGCAGCGGAAACGACGTAAGCAGCGCCGTACCGTACACGCCGATCAGCAGTGGAAGCGATGCGCGCGGATCGTGGAAAAGACCGCCTGCGACGACGGAGATCAGAAACACGGGATTCGGGAGATTGCAGCAAGCCGCGGCTTTCTGCGCGTCGGAGAGGGTCAGGGACCCGTCCCGATACAGCGCGCCGGAAAGCTTTGCGCCGACCGGATAGCCGCCGATCATGCCGAACGGCAGAAGACAAACCGTCGGAAGGCGGGAGGGAAGCCCGCTGTCAAGAAGCAGCGCGCCAGCGACAAGATAGGGGAGCAGCGACGGGACGCAGCGCGTCCACCAAAGCAGAGCCGCATTCGACGCCGCTGTGAACGCTGCGTCGGGCGCTGCAATCAGTCCGAACAGGATGCAAACGGGAATCAGCCAACCGTACTTCATAAGCCCTCCGATCGATCCTATGCAAAAGGGCGTATGCAGTATGCTCAGCGTTTAAGGAGCCTTCGAATTTCCGGAAGTGCTTGGATCGCGGCGGCGCGTCCGACGGCGATGCAGCGAGGGGCGTCATGCGGGACGAGCCGGTCCATAAACGACGCGTCGGGACGGATCAGCACGTCCGCGCCGCAGGGCGAACGTTCCTCGATCGCGGCGCGCATGATGTCGACCGAGCGGAACGCGATGCGGTAGAGGTTCGTGCGCTGTGCCCGATACGGGGCGGTGATGCCGAGATCGACGCCGATGACGAGATCCGCGCCGTTCCGTTTCAGGATATCGACCGGAACGGATTCCACCGTGCCGCCGTCGATGTAGGTCACGCCGTCGAGCGTGACGGGGCGCAAAAGGGCGGGGATCGCGATGCTTGCGCGCACCGCGCGGTACAAAGGCCCCTCGTGCAGATAGCGCGTCTGTCCGCTTTGGATGTCGACCGCCGAGCACCAGAAGGGGACGCAGGTTTCGGAAAACGTGCGTCCGTCGGTGACGGTGCGCAAAAGCTTTGTGAACTTGTTTCCGGAAAATACGCCGGCGCGAAGCGGGGTCGGAAAGTCGAGCACGTCGCGCTTTAACAGCTGCGCCGCGTATGCGCCGAGCGCGTACAGATCCATCTCCGCGGCGTAGGCTGCGCCGATGAACGCGCCGACCGACGCGCCGGACACGAGGTCGACGGGGATCCCCGCCTCCTCCAAAACCTGCAACACTCCGATGTGCGCGACGCCGCGCATGCCGCCCGCGCCGAGCGCGAGCCCGATCCGTTTTCTCTTCATACCTGCACCTGCCCGATTTTTTTGCAGTATGCCCATGTGCGAAAAAACAATGCATTGCTGGACAAACGGGAAAAGATATGGTAGAATGTGTTATCCCGAAAAAGCGCGCTTTGTCGGGAGAAAATGCGAATTTTTACATGGAGAGGGAAATGAAGAGAATCACAGTATGCGTGCTGTTGGCGCTCGCGATGCTTCTGATGGCGTGCAATCCCGGCGGATCCGAGGCGCAGGCGCCCGTGACCGAGAAGCCCGATGAGGAGCAGGTTGCGGAGGAAGCGATCGAAACGCCCGCGTCGACCGAAGCGCCGACGCTTGAACCGACCCCCGAACCCACCGAGGAACCGACGCCGGAGCCCACCGAGGAGCCGACGCCGGAGCCCACGCCCGAGCCGACGCCCGAACC
>CALGGM010000152.1 GCA_937915925.1 uncultured Clostridia bacterium
GCGAGAAATATGCCAACGACCCGTAGGGGCGGATCGCATCCGCCCGTCAAAAGACTTGCGGCTCAAGAAACACCTTTCCTTCACCTTCTCTTCCAAATAAAAAAGCACCGCCGTCCGGGGGAGCGGGAGCGACGAAGGGTCTCCGTCATCCGTTTCCTCCAAACGGCAGTGCCGTGTGTTTTATTTTTTATTCCGCAGCGCTCTCAAACTCGGCGACGTCGGTCACGGTCGCGTTGCCTTCGAGGTCCGCATAGACCGTCAGTACGACGTAGCGCGTTTCGGGATTCGCGGTGACGGGGGTCGCCTTGCAAAGCACCTGATAGTTCATGCCTGCGACGACCTGCGTGCCGAGCAGGGCGACAGGGGAGTAGCCGACGCCGACAAGCTCCGCGGTCGCTTTTTCCACGATCGCCTTGATGTCGTCGTCGAGATCCGGCGTTTCGGGTGCGGACCAGCCGCCTGCAAGCTGCTCGTCGCTTACGAGCACTTCGATCTCGGAACCGCGAATGTCGGTCACCTCGACCGTGCCGTCAAGCTTTTCCCAAAGCGTCACGATCGCGTAATGCGGCACGGCGTCCGGGACCACGACGGTCGCCTTCGCGAGCACGCGGTGATTCGTTCCCGCAACGACCTGGCTGCCGAGGTATGCGACCGGCACATAGTTGACGCCGACCAGCTCTTCCATGCCCTTTTCGAACAGCGCCTTGATCTCTTCGGTCACCTGCGTGCTCTTCGGATCCGTCCAGCCGCCTGCGATCTCCTGACCGATCTGTTCGTCCGTTCCGATCTTTCCGTCCGGTTCGATCACGGCGTTCGCGCTCGGATCGCCGGTTTTCTTGACCGTGCATGCCGCAGCGGACAGAAGCATCAGACCTGCCAATAACATAATAAACAGTTTTTTCATCGTTTTGATTTCCTTTCTGTTTCGTTTTCGTTTTACATAAACAATATCGGCCATACTGCGAAAAGGTTGCATGACCGATATCAATATATTATATTTCTTTTTATTTGTCAACCCGCTCGCTCTCAAGGCGGTAGTCATAGTATTTATAGGTAGAATAGGTCGTTAACTTATCCTTCAGAAACGCCGTGACCTCCGCTTCGAGCTTGCGCTGCGCCTCCTTTTCGGAAACCGTACCGTCCGGGTAGAAGGGGTCGGAGATGAACACTGTGCGCTTCGGATGCTTGATAAACGGCAGCTTGCGCTGCTGATACGTCACCGCGACCGCGACGCTCGGCACGCCGAGATGCGCGGGATAGCGGAACGAGCCGCTCTTGAACGGACGCAGGAACGTGCAGTAGTTCCACATATGCGCCTCGGGGAACACGCTGACACAGCATTTCTGCTCCGTGCGAAGGCGGATCGCGTTCAGAAACGACGGCATTCCCTTGAGCCCGTCCGGGATCGGGATCGCGCCGACCATCTGCACGAACGTGCGGAGCCCCTTGATGGAGACCGTGTCGGGTCCCACGATCACGTACGCGCGCTTCGGAAACGCCACGATCGGCGCAAGGAACGCGTCGGTGAAGTGCGAGTGGTTCGCGTAGAGGAAGAAGCCGCCTTTGCGGATCTTTCGGATCGCCTTGCGGTTCTTTACGCGGAAGCCGCAGATCACATAGCAGTAGAAAAACACGAGCGGGATCGCGATCACGTAGTACGCGATGATCGCAAAGAAGTACCAGAGGATCCCGATCGGGGCAAACGGAAAGTCCGCGCCGACGGATTTCGTGTTGATATTCGTGCCCGCGTAGTCCTCGTTGGCGGCGTCGCTGTAATAGATGACGCGCTTCGGTTCATGAATCTTAGCCATGCTGATGCTCCTTTACCGCCTCGGACAGCATCTGTTCCATGCAGTCCATGCAATGTTCATATTCGTGCTGCTCCACAAAGCCTCTGTAGCGCTCGGCAAGCGCCTGCTTTTCGTCGGGATGCTCGATCCAGTAATCGATGCGCTTAGCGAGGTCTTTTGCGTCCTTGTTGTGGAACAGGTTCCGCTCGTCAAGGGCAAAGTAGCGCGTCGCGCTGCGCGGCGAGTTTGCGATCACCGGCACCAGTCCGCACGCGATCGCCTCAAGACAGGAGATCGCTTCGATCTCGATCTCGGCGGGGTGCACGTAAAGGTCCGCCATGTTCAGCTGCTTTACCAGATCCTCGCGCGAGAAGAACCGGAACTCCGGCGGATTCGGAAGCTTCGCGCCGCGCTTTTCGAGCTTGTCGTGCAGCGGTCCGAGCCCGGCGAATACGAGCTGAATCCGATCGCGGTACTTCGAAAGGTTCACCGCGTCGATCAGGACCTTGTGCGTCTTCTCCTTGCTGAGCCGTCCGGTGAACTGGATCACGTACTTGCCTTCGTACCTCGGATCGCGCTCCGTCGGGACCGGATGAAACGCACGGTTCACGCCGTTGGAGATCACGCGGCCCGGCGTGTCGTGACGGATCGCGTGCTCAAAGGTGTCGCGGATGAACTGCGTGGGGTAGTGGATGCGGTCGCACTTGCTGTACGAATGCGCCCATGTGAAGCGGTAGAAGATCCAGTTCGCGAGCCGCGAGTCCTTCATAAATACATGCGATGTGAAGTTCTCCGCCTGACAGTGGAAGCCTGCGGTGACCGCGATGCCGCGTTCCTTCGCCATCCGCGCCGCCTTGTTCCCGAGCGGGAACGGCATCATGAAATGCACGACGTCCGCGTCTTCGATCGCGGCGCCGATGATGTTCTTATCCGCCTTGGACAGCGAAACGCCGTTCTTGCTGAGATAGTTGTTTAAGATTCCGAGGTTCGCGGTCGGTACGATGTAAAAATCCGGTTCGCCCTTGCGGTTCTGATCCGGGCAGACCACGCGCACGCGGTGACCGCGCTCCCGCATCGAGCGGATGAGATTCAGCGCCGCGATCGTCGTGCCGTTATTTGCCTCCCCGAGCACATCGCACACAACGGTAATGTTCATACAAGTTTCCCCTTTTTTCGATACAGTGAGACCATTATAACACAGGTCGCGAAAAATTCAAGACAAATTTAAACTTTCTGCCTGTTACACTTCGCAAATCTGAGACCAAGCGGAAACGAGCTTCGGTACGTTCCACGCGGCGTTTGCGGGACTGGTGGAGGGCAGCATCACGGCGTCGCGCAAGAGTGCAGGGTAAATGTATTTCATATAGCAGTCAAAGGACTGTCTGCCGTTGCAGAAGATCGCGGAGATCGGCGCGGCGGTTAAGATGACGGACAGATCGTTCGGCACGACGTCGCGGATCGAGCTGTCGGCGCTGCCCTCGATGGAACAGCGACCGATGCTGTCCCAGAGCGCAACGCGGTGCTTTAACAAGAACGCCTTCTTTTCGGGGATCGAAGCGGGAACGGCGTCGGAAAAAACCTCGGCGAGCACGCGCCAGAAGCGGTTTTGCGGATGCCCGTAGAAGAATTGCTGCTCGCGCGATTTCACCGAGGGAAAGCTCCCGAGAATCAGGATTTCGGACTGTGCATCATAGAGCGGCGGAAACGGATGCTGAATTGCTGACATTGTACCACGACCTTTCAACCATATGATAGCACAAATCCGGAAAAAATGCAACTCAGCCGAGGGGGATTACAGCATCGCCGTTCTCGAATCCGATTTGCACCGCATCCGCCGGATTGACCGCATCCCAGAAATACATACAGAAGTTCGCGCAGGGCGGCGGAAGTTCCTCACTGCGTTCCTGCATGATCGCAAGCGCATCATCTGTGTAATTGTTTGCATTCAGATTGCCGGTGTTCCAGCGTGCTGTATCCTGACTGAAACCAGAGCCGTCCCGCATGGTCAGCAGCAGGCGCACAGGGCTGACTGCCTCGTAATTCCGCGCAATATCCAGATCATCATATGACCAGAGATACAGTCCGAACGGTGTCACGCGGATTTTCCCGAAACGTTCATCTGTCCACTCGCGCATGCAGTGATTCTGCTCAGCTTTGATCTGAAAATCAGT
>CALGGM010000153.1 GCA_937915925.1 uncultured Clostridia bacterium
GGCGCATTCGGCTCAATAAGCTGAAAACATTTTTCTCAAAACCGCAAAACATCATTCTTCTGATCCTTGGCATCGTTCTGACCGTCACGACCGTCGCGCCGATCATAGCGATCGCAAAGGATACGATCACGATCCATCCGGGAACGATCGACGCCAACCTGTCCGGCAGGTCGAGCGGTTACACGTTCGCCAACTATGTCGATCTGTTCACATCGAGAACCGCCAAGAGCAATCTCTGGACGCCGCTTTTAAACACGCTGCTGCTGTCCACGATCTCCTGCGTGGTATCGATCATATTCGGCGGGGTTTTTGCGTTTTTGATCACAAGAACCAATCTGAAGTTCCGTAAATATTTAAGCTCCATCTTTATCTTCCCGTACATCATGCCGCAGTGGACGCTCGCGGTCGTCTGGAAGAACCTCTTCTATTCGAACGCCGTGACGCACAGCGCGGACGGTCTTCTCGCCGCGGTATTCCACGTCACGATGCCGGCATGGTGGTGCCAGGGACTGTTCCCGTCGGCGATGGTGCTGGGGCTCCATTACGCGCCGTTTGCGTACATTCTGATCGGCGGTATCTTCCGCAACATGGACGCGAACTTAGAGGAGGCGGCAACGATCCTCGATACGCCGCGGTGGAAGACGATGTTCCGCATCACGCTCCCGATGATCAAGCCGGCGATCCTTTCGACGGTCCTGCTGGTGTTCGGCAGCGCGATGGGCAGCTACCCGGTCCCGCATTATCTGAACTTTGAGACGCTGTCCACGAAGTACATCTCGCTGAACAGCTCCCGCACCGGCGAGGCGTCGATCCTCGCGATCATCATGATGGTGTTCGGCGTGGCGATCCTGCTTGCAAACCAGCTCACCTTAAAGAGCCGCAAGAGCTACACGACCGTCACCGGCAAGTCCGGACAGATCTCGCGGTTCAACCTCGGCAAAGCGGGCAAGTACGTGATCGGCGTGATCTTCATCGTCATCACGTTCTTCACGAGCATCTATCCGATCATCTCGTTCGCGTTTGAAACGTTCCTGCCGAACCCGGGCGATTACAGCTTCCTGTACACCGGAAACATCCAGAACCTGACGACCAAGTGGTGGATCACCGCGGAGAACGTCACGGAGAACGGCATGTACGGGCAGCAGGGCATGCTGTACAACAAGACGATCTGGAACGCCTACGGCGGCACGCTGCTCGTCTCCGTCGCCTGCGCGCTGACCGCCGGCACGATCGGTACGCTGATCGGCTACGCGGTCTCGAAGAACCGCCGCAGCAAGTGGGCAAACTACGTCAATAACGTCGCGTTTTTGCCGTACCTGATGCCTTCCATCGCGGTCGGCGTCGCGTTCTTCATTCTGTTCTCGAACAAGTACGTCAACCTGTTCAACACCTACTGGCTGCTGATCATCGTCGGTACGGTCAAGTACATTCCGTTCGCAAGCCGCGCGTCGCTGAACTCGATGCTGCAGCTTTCCGGCGAGATCGAGGAAGCGGCGATCATACAGGACATCCCGTGGTTCAAGCGCATGTTCCGCATCATCGTACCGATCCAGAAATCCTCGATCATCAGCGGATTCATGCTGCCGTTCATGACGTGTCTGAGAGAGCTGTCCCTGTTCATGCTTCTCTGTACGCAGGGCTACATCCTCTCCACGACGCTCGACTATTTCGATGAAATGGGCCTGTACGCGTTCTCGAGCGGCATCAACCTGATCCTGATCGTCACGATCCTGATCTTCAACACAGCAGTCAATAAAATCACCGGCGCAAGCCTGGATGAGGGCATCGGAGGTTAATTATGCCGAAAATCGTATTGGAAAACATCACGAAGCGTTG
>CALGGM010000154.1 GCA_937915925.1 uncultured Clostridia bacterium
CTATGCTCTTTTTGCAACCCTTTTTTACCTTTTCCCTAAGTTAACGTGATGAACCCTTTTATTGCCTCTTACGCTTCGTAATAGAGCACGTTTTGTGCGCGCAGAAAATCCTTGATGACGTCGGGATGCGTATGCACCGCAAGACGCATCGTGGCGTGATCGACAAAGGTCTCGCTGTTGGGCGCGTCCATCTTGACGTCCGCGCCGAGCAGCATCACGCCAATACCGCTCTGCATGCCGACGACCCGTCCCTCGGCGTCGAACAGCGGCGCGCCGTTCATACCGATCGGACCCGCGTTGGTCGTTTCGACCGCGAAGGCTCGTTCGCCGTCGGAGAGGAATCGCGTCACCGTACCGTCGAGCGCAAAGAGCGAGCTTACGGACTTGCCGGTATCGGTAAATGCGATCGTATCCGATTCCGCGTCATAGCGGAAATTTCGAAACTCCGGCATCGAGAACCCGAGGCGGCAAAGCGACTGGCCCTGCCGCGGCGCGTCCTGCGCAAAGGTCACATGTCCGCGATACAGAAGTTCGCCGTCGGTCGTGAAATGCAGAAGCGCCAGATCGTACTTCGGATGCGGCGTGCATTGAATGCGGACCGTACCCTTTGCGCAGCCCATGAACGCGTAGCGAATCTGGATCAGCGTTTCGTTCGCAAGCTTCATATCCTTTTCAAGCCGCTTCAAAGCGAACCGGTAGCTCTCGTCGTGCTTGAGCTCGGAGCGCCGCGCAAGATATGTCCTGTACATCTGCTCCGCATTGTTGGCGGCATTCAGAATAGATGAGACGCGCTTCGTGGTGATCGCATAGCCCATCTCGTTGACGAAGAACAGCGTCGCGATATCGGGCAGGACCGCGTTGTCGCCGAATCGCCGTCTGATGATGTGCATCGGTCGGATCGCTTCTCTGACGGAATCAACAGCATTGGAAAACATGGTTACTCTCCTCCTTGTTCGATCGGTACGAATTGAAGCATGTTCAATTCGGGTGTGTTGAAAATGCGCGGAAACGGGATCGTATTGCCGAGCCCTCGGGAAACATACAACGTCGCCTTCTGCCAACGGTAGAGCCCTGCGGTGTATCGCGGAAAGAAGCCCTGTCCCGGCGCGTACAGCCCGACGCCGAAGAAGCGGAACTGTCCGCCGTGCGCGTGACCGGAAAGCACGACGTCGGCGCCGGTCCCGGCATACATCGGGAACAGCTCGGGCCGGTGCGCAAGAACGAGGTTCAGCCGATCCGGATCCAGCATCGACGAAAGCGTGTCCGGCGCGGCGTACTGTGTCAGTCCGATCAGCCGGCAGCGGTCAAGGCCCGCGTATTCGTTACGAAGAACATGCACGCCCATCTCACGGATCCGCTCGATGTACCGCTCCCCCGTCTCTCGCATCGCGATCTCATGATTGCCCTCCGCAAAGTATACCGGCGCGACGGAGGTGACGCCCTGTACGAACGTGAACGCGTTTTCGCAGGCCTCCTTTTTGTGCCGGTTAAAGAGATCGCCGGTGATCACGACAAGGTCCGGCTTTGCCTCGCGGATCGTACCGAGAAGCTTTTCCTGTTTCGTTCCGAACGCGCGGTCATGCAGATCGCTGACCTGCACAACGGTAAACGGCGTCTTGACCTTTGCATGCGAAATCTTTGCCTTTGTGATTACGAACCGCCTGCAGTCCAAAAATAGAAGCGGATACAGGATCAGCAACGCGCCGATCACGATCAATGCCGGGATCATGCGTTGTACTCCTGAAGCTTCGCTACGATCCGATCATAGTGAAAATGCGGTACGGTGCAGTTTGTGCAGTCCTTGACGCCGTTTGCAAGATAGGTCGGATTGCCGCCGCAGTCCTCGATCCGATACAGCGGGCAGTAGCAGAACAAACAGTTGAAATGTCCGGGATCGATCGTTTTGTGGCAGGGAAAATACTCGCAGGCACGGTTTTGCATGAAGGAATAGTATTGCGCTTCCTTCGGACCCGCCTCCCATTCCGCGCGCGTCATCGAATAGGTGCAGTCGTCCGAAACAGAACCGTCGGCTCTGCGCGTGTTGCAGCGAAGCAGACCGTCATAGCGGAAGCCGCATTTTTGGATCACGCGCTTGGAGCGGCGATTGATCACATTGTGCACGACCCGGATCGCGTCGAGCTTCAGCTCGGTAAACCCGAAATCGATCACAGCCTCCGCCGCCTCGCTCATAATCCCCCGCTCCCAGTAGTCCGGATGCAGAACGTAGCCAAGCTCGCGCACCGTGTCGACGCCGGTACCGTGCAGCCCGACCGAGCCGATCGCACGCCCCGATTCCTTCCATACGATCGCCCACGTCTCGTCCTGTTTGATTGCAAACGCAAGGTACTCCTTCGTCTCCTCGATCGTTTTGTGCGGGATCCAGCCCGCCGCGGGACCGACCAGCGGCGATTGCGCGTACGCAAACATATCGGGCGTGTCCTCCGGCGTCCATGCGCGCAGTATCAGTCTTTCGGTTTCAATGGTTTTCATAGGTTCTCCGTTACACCATGTTTCGTTCGATCGCTTTTGTGACGGCGCGGGACATGCGCTGCATCAATTCGTGATGCTCTTCTAAAAGATCGTAAACCGCATCCTCGGAAAGAACGCCGCGTTTCAGGTCCTTCGGAAGCTTTCCTGCTTCGTCGTCCTCAAAATCCTTGTACCATTTCAAGCTTCCGAAGTAACTTGTCAGCTTTTTCAGCGATTTCTGTACCGCTTCGTATTGATCCAAAGCGTTCGAAAGCGCCTGCACGGCAGCGACAGATTCGTTGAGATAGGTCTCCATTTGCTCGATGCGTTCGATTTGATTCATGAAAAAACCTCCGTCTGTGTAATTCGTTATCTCTGATTCTTTTTCTTCGGCGCCGGAAGCTCCGAAGCCATTGCCTCCACCAGCGTCTTCAAAAATTGCCTGTCGTCGATGCTGTCGACGAGCAGCATTTCTTTCGCGCCTTCATATTTATCTCTGACAAGCGATTGCTATCTACCCATTCCATTTGCCCTTCACCAGAAGACACGACATTTCCGCAATATTCGGTTGCCTTGAATAGAAGAACAACATACCGTCCGTTCTTAATTGGAAATTGCTTCACGCCTACAAGTTGCGGATTCTTTATGTCAAGCCCCGTTTCTTCTTTCATTTCACGGATCACCGCATCGACAAAAGATTCTCCCGGTTCCACATGGCCGCCGGGAAGCGTATACCCCTGCCAGTCGTTTTTCATTCTATTCTGAAGTAGCATTTTGTCCCCATCTGTGATGAGACATAGCACTGTCAATTCGACATTTTCTGTTCTGCTCATTTGACTTCCTCACTTCTTCTTTTTCTTCGGAGCAGGAAGTTCGTCATACATCGCCTCCAGCAGTTCTCGCAGGAAATCCTTGTTGTCCACGTTATCCACGAGCAGCATTTCCTTTGCTCCTTCATACGGCAGTTCTGCATCCGCGTTCGGCATCATGGCCGCAGCGGACTTCGTGGGTTTCACAAGAAAGCGGTCATCATAAATGCCGCCGACCACTTTACTGCGATAGTAAATGATGTATTCTCCCATCATTGCCCGATAGGATACATCATCCAATTCGGACAACTGCTCCAATATAAAATCCAAGTATTCTTTGCTTGATGCCATACTTGCCTCCCGATACCGCTCCCCGCCGTCGATGATGGTAGTGTGGGAGCCTTGGTCTGTCTTTTACAAATC
>CALGGM010000155.1 GCA_937915925.1 uncultured Clostridia bacterium
TGGTTAAGAAAACGCGAATAGTTTGCGGCGAAATAATAGAAAGAAAGGGCGCCCTCGCGCCCTTTCATCCTGCAAGAATTCATTTATAATATCTCGTCGCAAACGGTCTGACCCCTTTTGCGACAGCCTGACAGTCTGCCGATTGCTTCAGCAGACTGTTTCGGTTCTGTGTGCTCATTCGAACGTCAGCGTTTCGGTCCAGAACTCGTTGCCGTAGATGTCGGTGAGGCAGTACGAAACGTCGCACTCGAGATCGCCGAGGCTCATGTAGCCGACCGTCAGCGCGTTCTTCACCGTGATCTGTTTGCCGTACAGATAGCTGTTTTCGTAGGTACCGTCGGCGTTGTAGCAGTCGAAGATGAAATCGATCGTGTCGCCCGCCTTCAGCTGATTGAACCCCTTCTGCAGCGTCGGCGTTTCGGTTTCGTCGTACACGCGCTGCACGCCCGCGACGTACCCGTACTCGTGGTCCTCGATCTCGTTGTCGAACACGATGAACATGTTGTACCGCTCGCCGTTTAATAGAATCGGCACGTACCCGACCTCCGCCCAATTATTGCCGTCCTCGACCGCCTGCATGAAGTAGTACGCAACCGGCTGCTTGTTCACGGTCATCCATGTGTTGTCGAACTTGATCCGAAGATCGCCGTCGCTGTTGCGCATGCCCTCGTTGTTGGCGTCGAGAATGTCCGCGTTGTCCATGCCGAGATCGACGTAATGATCGCCTTCCTTTGCGAACACGTTGATGCGCACCGAGGTGACCAGCTCCCACTTCGCGTCGTCAAGCTCCAGCACCCACTCGCCGTTCTTTTCGGTCAGCTCCATGTCCGCGACGGTCAGGCTGTTCTGATCGTAGTAGTCCCTGTTCTGCAGCGCTCTGCCGGAATCGAACCAGCCGCTCGAATTGTCGCCGAGGATGCCGCCTAAGAAGTCCAGCGCGCCGGTCGACGACGAGGACCCGCCGAAGATCGACGACAGCGGATCGTTGCTTTGGGAGCCGCCGAGGTAGCCTCCGAGAAGTGTACTGAGCATGTCGCCCGAGGAATACGACGAGGACGTGTCATAGCCGCCGAACAGTGAACCGTACGGCGAGCTCGTCGTGCCGCCCGTCGCGATCTGACCGCCCGCGGCTAAGCTTGCGAAGCTCTTGATGCAGCGCGAATACTCGCCGGACATGCCGATCGTGTTGTACAGCGCGACCGCGGAATTCATGCTCTTGAAGCTCGAATACGGGAAATAGATCGAAAGCCCGTAGGAGTTCTTCATCGACACCGACGTGCGGTTGTACTTCACGCAGCCCTTCAGCGCGCTCACAAGCGCGTTCGCGTTCGAGCCGCCGACCTTGCTTGCAAAGTCGATCACGTCGATGTGGTTGACCTTCGACGATACGCCGAACTCGCGCGCGTCGGCGCGGGCGTTCGCGACGGTCTTGTAATCGGAGGCGTCGAGCTTATCGGAGATCTCGCCGGAGAACGCGTTGAACGCGGACGGGACCGTGCCCGCAAACTCCGCAAGGTCGACAATCGACAGCGTCGTGTTGCAGCCCGGGTAGTTCTTCTTGCTGACGTCGGTAAAATCGTCGATGAGCGTCTTAGAAAGCTCAACCGTTCCGATCGAGGGATTCTTCGAAAGCGCGGTGAGCCAGTTCGTATAGTACCAGCCGGTGCCGGGCTCGGATTCCTCCGACGCGATCAGATAGTCCGCATGCCGTTCGGACACGACAGCCGTCTCGTACGTCGCCATCAGGCACGCGTCGAAGCCGATGAAGTCGAACTTCACGCCGCCCCTGTCCAAAGCGGTATGGATCTTATCGAGCGTCATGGTGCCGCTTGCGGTCTGGTCATAGCCGTAGCCGGAGATCGCGCCGCCGCCGTGATCCCACAGGATCAGCATGTAGCGGTTCGCCGGATAGTTCTTCGCGCAGAACTGGATGAAGTCGGACAGCGTGTTCGGGTCGACCATGCTCTTTTTGCCGACGTTGTTGTCGAGCACCTGCAGCCCGCGGCTCGTCACGCGGTAGCGCTGATTCGTCTTGTTCGAGATGACCGAGTTGTTCCACTTCTTCGCGCCGCCCGTCTCGACGATGATGTTGACGTGCTCGTCGTCGAGGTTCGCGTGCAGCATCTCGTTGAGGTCCGCGGTCGCCATGCTGTTCTCGCTTTCAAGGTCGCTGCCGCAAAGGTAGATCATGACGGTGACCTCGTCCCTGCCCTTGCCCTTGATCGTCGTGTAGCGGTCGCGCGCCTTGTTCGAAACGGTGTAGCTCGCTTCCGAGGTGGACGTGCTCGACGTGACCGCCGCCGGCGCGTTGTTGTCCGTCGCGTCGAACGGGTCCGTGCTCTGCGTGAAAAGCTGCGAGAGCAGATCGGACGTATAGCCCTGCTGCACCGAGCTGTCGGGGATCGTGCCCGTATCGCCGAGACCGGTCGTATAGCCGTCGCTGTCGGAAAGCCCCGTCATAAAGCCGCTGTCGTCGTTCAAAAGGTTCGACATCGAGCAGCCGCCCATAAACACGCAGCGGATCAGGAAAAAGAGCGCGACGATCGCAAGGACGATCAGAACGATCTTGAGACAGCCGCCGGAAAGCAGACCGCGTCCCGTGCCGGTCGTTCCGCTGCCGCTGCCCAGATCGCCGGTCGTGAACGTCTGCTGCGTGCCCTGCTCCTGCGTGCTCTGCGAGCTCTGGCTCTGTCCGCCGCCGAGCAGCGTCGAGAGGATGTTCCCGCCGTTATTGGAGCTTCCGGAGGCGTTCGTGCCGCCGTACTGCTTCCTTCTGCCCTGATACCCGTCCTTTCTGCCGACGGGTCCGTTCGTCGAAACCGGCTTGTCGTCGCGCCGGTTCAGGCTCGCCGTTCCGGACAGGACCTTCTTTTTACGCTTGTTGTCGTTGTTCTCCATGTGGTTTCTTCCTCCCTATAGATAGCTATATTATATCAAATTATTTCGGAAAGGAAAGAACTTTTTCGAGAATTGTGCAAAAGTGTGAAAAAGAGGATGTTGAGAAACACCAGTTCCCAGCATCCTCTTTTCATGAATTGCGGCGACGCCGCATGAATTGCCTTTCGGCATGAATTGCGCTCCGCGCATGAATTGACAGCCGTGCCGTCATGAAGGAAGATCTTCGTACGGAAAATCTTCCTTACCGCACCCCTTACGGGTTGTTCTTAGCGGAGTTGTAGATGTCGGTCATGTCCTGATACAGACCGGGATCGACGCGCTTGACGTAATCGGAAAAGCTCTCGCCCTCGTTCGGCATGTCGTACCCGTTGCGCTTGTTGCTGCTGCCGCTGCTTCCGCTGTAGCTGCTGCCGCCGCTGTAGCTTCTGCTCGACGAGCTGCTCCCCGAGCACGCGCCAATCATGATTGCAAACAGTACGATCACAACGACGACGCCGATCACCATGCCTTTGGAATTCCCCTTCATATGATTCTCCTTTTCCTTTCTGTTTCCGATGCTCTGCCGGAAACGTTCTCTATCTCGGAACGTCCGTTCCGTCAATAGCTCTTGTAATGGTCCGCGCCGTACACCGCCTGCGAGTAGGTGAACTTCTCGTATTCCAGCTGATTGATCAGCTCCGAACGCGTGAAGTCCGGGAACGTGCGCATGTAGGACTTCGCCTTTTTTGCCGCCTGCTCGTTCCAGTCCGCGCCGCAGTGATCCGCGCCGTACTTCGCCTCGGACGACGTAAAGCCGGAATACTCCAGCTGCCCGATCAGCCCCTGATACGAAAACGCCGAGGAGCGCAGATAGGATTTCGCTTTCTTCAGCGCCTGCTCGTTCCAGTCCGCGCCGCAGTGATCCGCGCCGTACTTCGCCTCGGACGACGTAAAGCCGGAATACTCCAGCTGCCCGATCAGCCCCTGATACGAAAACGC
>CALGGM010000156.1 GCA_937915925.1 uncultured Clostridia bacterium
CCGCGTGTCATCCTGAGAAGGCGAAGCCGCCGAAGGATCTCCTTTCCCACATTTCATCTTTACGCGGGCGGATGCGATCCGCCCCTACGGGTAGAACCAAACCGTAGGGGAAGATAGTATCTCCCGTTTCGCTGCTTGTTGCGGGGGAGATTCTTCGTCACTTCGCTCCTCAGAATGACAGATCGGTATTAAAAGACGGGAAGGCGAGTGCCTTTCCCGTTTTGCATATTTTAACGATTCAAGACCATCCGAATCTCGGTTGCGTCGATGGCTTTGCTGTATAGCGCTTCGCCGGTTGCGGTAAAGCCGCATTTTTCATAGAAGCGGATCGCGCGTGGGTTTTCCTTCAGCACCCAAAGCGCGATCGTTGGATAGGTCTTCAACCGCTCAAGCCCCGCTTCCACCAGCTTTTTCGAAACGCCTTTGCCCCAATATTCGGGGAGCACATACAGCGCAAAGATCTCGCCGGTGTTTTGCGCCTCTTCGCCGCGGTCGCCGTAGCCGAGAAAGCCAATGACGCGTTCGCCGTCCTTGGCAATGAGAATATTGTCCCGCCACTGAAACGCGATCTGTTCGCATTTGGAAAGCGTGAGTTTTTCAAGATATGCTTCACTGACGAGCCCTGCATACGCTTCGTGCCAGCAGCGCCAATGCACATACGCCTTGCCGCGGATCTCCTCTTCGGTTTCCATGCTTTTGATCGGAATTTCCATATCCGCAGTATAGCACAGACGAAACGGTTTGTCACCCCAAAAGTATATTTTCGAAAGGCGAGTAAAACACTTGACATTTGCAGAGAATCAAGGTAAGATAAATCCGAGTGAAACGGTAGGGTTTTAAGATGAAGTTTTCAACGAAAGGCACATACGGTTTGCGCGCGGTCGTGGAGCTTGCGGCGCATTACGGGGAAGGTCCCGTGTCGCTCGCGGCAGTAGCGACGGAGCAGGGCATTTCGGAAGCGTATCTCGAACAGCTGATGCGCTCGCTGAAAAAAGCCGGGCTTGTGACGACGGCGCGCGGCAAAACCGGCGGCTATCTTCTGACAAGGGAGCCGGACAAAATCAGCGTACTGGAAACGCTGCGGGCGCTTGAGGGCAGCACGGACATCGTGGACTGTATCGGAAGTGACGCAAACGTCTGCGAGAACGCATGCACCTGCTCGGCGCGTCCGCTGTTTTTGAAGCTGCAAAGCCGTATCAACGGTGTTTTGGAGGAAACCACCATCGGAGAGCTCGCCGAAGATCATATCGTACAGAAAAAGAGGATCGAACATGCACGTTTATCTTGACAATGCAGCAACCACCAAGGTGTTACCCGAGGTCGTCGAAGCGATGATCCCGTACTACACGGAGTTCTACGGCAACCCGTCGAGCTTCCACAGCTTTGCGCGCGACGCGTACAAGGGTCTGGACGATGCGCGGCACACCGTTGCAAAGTGCCTGAACGCGGCAAATCCCGCTGAGATCTACTTCACCGGCGGCGGCAGTGAGGGCGACAACATGATCCTGCGCGGTATCACGCAGGCGTATCGCAAGAAGGGCAATCACATCATCACCTCGAAGATCGAGCACCACGCGATTTTGCATACCCTGCAGGAGCTTGAGGATAAGGGCCTTGCGACCGTGACGTATCTGGACGTCGACGAAAACGGGCTTGTCGATCCCGAAGCGGTCAAGGCGGCGATCCGTCCCGAGACCATCCTCGTTTCGATCATGATGGCGAACAACGAGGTCGGCACCGTTGAACCCGTTAAGGAGATCGGCGCGGTCTGCCGCGAGGCGGGCGTGCTGTTCCACACCGACGCGGTGCAGGCGGTCGGACACATTCCGGTCGATGTGCAGGACATGAACATCGACCTATTGACGCTGACGGCGCATAAGTTCCACGGTCCGAAGGGCGTCGGCGCGGTCTATATCAAAAAGGGCGTGCGCGTTCCCGCGATGATCACCGGCGGCGGTCAGGAGAACAAGAAGCGCGCGGGCACGGAAAACGTCCCCGGCATCGTCGGTCTTGCAAAGGCTTTGGAGATCCAGACGGCGAATCTTGAAGCGAACATGCAGAAGATGACGGCTTTGAGAGATAAGCTGATCGCGGGCGTTGAGGAAAAGATCCCGACCGTGCATCTGAACGGGCACAGAACGCAGCGCCTTCCGAACAACGTCAACTTCGGCATTCGCTACATCGAAAGCGAAAGTATTCTTCTGATGCTCGACCTTAAGGGCGTTGCGGCGTCGTCCGGCTCCGCGTGTACGTCCGGTTCCCTCGATCCTTCGCACGTCCTGCTCGCCATGGGCATTTCGCACGAGGAAGCAAACGGCTCGCTCCGTATGACCATATCTGAGTTCACGACCGAGGAAGAGATCGATTATGTGCTGGAGGTTCTGCCGCCAATCGTGCAGCGGCTCAGAGATATGTCCCCGATTTATCCGAAAGGAGGAGTACAGTAATGCAGTATTCGGAAAAGGTTTTGGATCATTTTCAGCATCCGAGAAACGTCGGTGAAATTCCGGACGCTTCTGGAGTCGGCACGGTCGGCAACGCCAAGTGCGGCGACATCATGCAGATGTTTTTGAAGATCAACGACGACGAGGTCGTCGAGGACGTGAAGTTCAAGACGTTCGGCTGCGGCGCGGCGATCGCGACCAGCTCGATGGCGACCGAGCTCATCAAGGGCAGACCGCTTGCAGAGGTCGAACAGCTCACCAACGAGGCGGTTGTGGAAGCGCTCGAAGGGCTTCCGCCCGTGAAGATCCACTGCTCGGTGCTTGCGCAGGAAGCGGTGCAGGCGGCGATCGCGGATTATCGCGCAAAAAAAGAAAACAAGCAAAAAGAGGAAGCGCCGAAAGCGGAATAAACGACCGTTGAGCTTCGCATACTAACCGCAAAAAGAAAGAGGTGATCGTATGCGAATGGCAATGCTCGGGATCGGAATGGCGGTCGGCGCGGCGGCGGCTGCGACCGCGATGTGCACGCTGTATCCGGACATTCCTCGCCGCATGAAGCGCGACGGAAAAAAGGTCATCCAAAAGACCCAGCGGATGATGCATATGTGAAAGGGAGGAGGATTTCCTCCCTTTCTGATTGTCGTAGAACGGGCAGACCGTTCGCGGCGATGATATTACATAGAATAACCGAACCGATATGAAAGGCGCCGCAAGGCTCCTTTTGCTTGGTGGACGACCCTACGGGGAATATCCGGTTATCCCGTAGGAGGGATCTCATCCGCCTGCGTAACAATGGTATGTGAGGAAGGAGATCCTTCGTCGGCTGCGCCTTCTCAGGATGACACAAGCTTTGTTCGCGTCGTAACCCGGCTGTGTCATTCTGAGGAACGAAGTGACGAAGAATCTTTATAGGGATGGAGTTATTGTTCAGTAGGGACGGG
>CALGGM010000157.1 GCA_937915925.1 uncultured Clostridia bacterium
GCAATTTACAGCTCCGAATGCGAGGATTAAACTAAAGCATCTTTATCCGGAAATATAGTATTAAATGTTACATGATACTACGGGTGAGGAGCGATTTGTAGGGACGACCATCGGTCGTCCGCTGTTGTGTTTCGGGGAAGATCCTTCGGCTTCGCCTCAGGATGACACAATTAGGTACGATACGAAACCGAGGGCGTTGAAATATTGCTTTTCGGGACGCCGGGGTCGGCGTCCCCAACAAGCCGTTGACAAGTTTCTTGCCTCCACTGTGTAAGGGAAGATGCCGAATGAAATGGGGCGGAAGGATTGTTGTGCGGGCGGGTACGATCCGCCCCTGCGAGTAAGAAAAAACTGCCGGAATCCGATCGGGGATTCCGACAGCTTTGGGTGTTCGTTATTCGCCGGTTTCGGGCAGCGTCGTGTCGCCGCCGGGGCTTGTGATGATGACGTCTGCGCTGCGGTCGAAGCGGATGACCTCTACCTGAATCGGTTCGTACGGTTCTTTCATATGCTCTACCCCCTTATGCTCAGTTCTGTCCGGAGGCGGTTCTGTATGCAACCTCCGCTTCGTGGAACGCATACATCGCGGCTGCCATCAGCTTTGCCTCGGCTGCGTTCGCCATCGTATTGTTGCCGAGCACGGAATCGATATAGGAGAACGCGGACGCCGTGATCTTAAACGCGCCGTTTGCCGTGCCGCTGATCACGAACTGCTTGTCAAGGTTATGCGGGCTGATGCCCATGATGCGCAGCTGATAGCCGCCGTCCTTCTCCGCAAGGGTCCAAGTCCAGCTTCCGTTTACGACCTCGCCGCCGACCGAAAGCGTTTCGCCGCCAACCTTGATCTCGGGGACCGCGGACGAACCGCTCTTCATGTACAGGTTCACGATCAGCGTCGTCGCCGACTCAAGGTCGAGCTGCAGCGTGACGCTTTCGATATCGGAGCTTGCAATATCCTTGTTCTCCTCTCTGCTCAGCGAATGGCTCGCCGTCATCGTCCTGATCGCGGAGTAATCGAACTGCGTCGTGTAATGGCGTTCGACCGGCGTATACTTGCTCGCGATCGTCTCATCCTTGAAGAAATATCCCTGCGCGTAATAGCCGAAGTCGATCATCGCGCGGATGATGCGAAGCGCGTCGACGTTGCCGTCCTGCGTGCTGTCCGCACGGTCGAAGTACAGCACGTACTCCTGCAGCGAATAATTCTTATAGGAGATCTTCTCGTCGTTGTAATACAGTTCCGCAAGGATGTTGTCCGCCATCTGGATCGCGTTGAGTTTGCACGTGAAGCCGAAGTTCGTCGGTGTGATCGTGCTGTGATGATCCGGATCGAATTCGTCCCAGGACTCCTTTGCGTTTTCTCCGGTACCGACCGTGAACTTCATCTTGATGTTCTGCTTCTCTGCATCCGTGTAAGCGGAAAGGTCCACAAAGAAGTTCACGCCGATCTGACCGGAAAGCAGCACGGACTGTGTGCGGAAGACCTTGCGCATCGGCGCGTGGATCACGACGTCGGCGCTCGGCATGGTGAAGTAATACCGGCTGCCGTCCTTCGTCATGTTCACGGTTCTGCCGTTATAGGTGACGTACGGCGTGCCGGAAAGCGCATAGCCCGCTTCCGGAATGATCGAGCAGTACACCTTTTGATTGAGACCGAGCTCATAGATGATGTTGGAGGTATCGGTCGGGATGCCGCTTGCATCGCTTCTGCCTTCGCGGATGAACGCCGTGCCGGTGGACAGCGTGATGCTGCCGTGCTCAAGGTTGTAGGTCAGCGATTCCGCGTTCAGCGGGTTCGTCTCCGCCTTCTCCGCGGTGTCCGCCTTGTACGCCTTCTGCACATCGAAGACATGGTTCGTCCAGTCGACGCGCACGGTATGGACCGTGTTGTCGACCGTCGAAACGACGTGGCCGATCTGCTCCTCGAAGAAGACAAAGACCATGCCGGAATATGCGGGATCCTGCGCATATTCGCTGTCGCTGTAGCGATAGGTCGGGTACTCGGTCCCCAGCTCGGAGGGCAGCCATGCGCTGTCCGGGATCGGCGCGTTGACGTCGGTGATCTTGACGACCTTGATCTTGTCGTTCGTGTTCAACCACGTCAGCACCATGTGCTCGTATTCGGAGCCGTACAAGCCGAGGATGGTTTCGCCGTTGCTGTTGATGACGTCCGTCGCGTTGAACTCCTTATTGATGTAGAGCTTGTCGTCTGTTCGAATCATCTTTGTACCTGTATCGGCAAGATAATATGTATTTTCGAGCTTCTTGACGTAGATGCAGTTCTGGAACCACGCGCTGTCGCCGCCGTAAGCCGGACGGAAGTAGATCACGCAGGAGCCCACGTGTGCGCTGTCGACCTTGTAATTATCGCCGGTCGCCGGGTACCAGGTATCGATCGCGCCGTCCACGACCTTAACGACCTTGAACTCCTGACCAGCGGTCAAATCCATCGTCAGCATCATCTGTCCGGGAACGGAGAGATCGTCGACGAACTTGTCGCTGCCGTCGACATAGAGGATGTTGTCCTTCGGATCCGTCGCCCAGCCGTGCGTGCCGATCAAATAATAGCCGTTCGTCGGGAGCTTCCGGTATGTCGCGGTGACGGTAACATCGCTTTCCGGCATCGTGAATTCATAGATAAAGGTCTGATCGCCCTGTTCCACAAGCCGCGCTTCGACCGTGGCGCCGGTGGTATCTTTGACCGTCAGAGAAGCGACCGCGTAGTCCTCGTCCGCGTTGACGATGATGCGCACCGTGGTGTCTGCATACGCTTCGTTCTTGCGCGGGATCGCGTTCATCGTGCCCTGCACGCCGCTGTTCAGGTTGATCGCATATGCTTTGCGTTCAAATACGACGTTGACGGTGACGTCTGCGTCCGGCATCGTGAAGGTCTTGACGCCTGCGCCCTGCGAAACATCGTTGACCTCGATGCGGTCGAACACGTAGCCGATGCTGGCTTCCGTGGTGATCGTCACGGTTTCGCCCGTCGATGCCGTGGTCTTGTCCGCAAACGCCGTGCCGAGACCGTATACAAAGAGGTGAATATAATGCTCGCCCGCCGTAACCGCGTCAAACACCGCTTCGACCGTGACCGTGTAGTCCGGCATGGTGAAGGTGTAGGAATTGTGCTGCATGTAATCCGCGGTCACGTCCAATCCGTCGACCTTCAGCGCGCGCAGCGTGTAGCCATCCGCAGGGTTTGCGGTCACGGTAACGGTTTCGCCCGCCGTCGCCTTCGCGGGAACGGTGACCGTGCCATTGCCGGTCACGAGCGTTTTGATGGTGTGCGGCTCCGCCGAGGGCGCTTCCTTGAACGTGACGGAAAACGTGACCGCATGCGCAGGCATCGTGAACGTGCCGGTTTGGGTCGCTTCATCGTAGGTCCAGTCGTCCGCGCCGGTCGCGCTGTCATAGACATAGCCCTCGTTCGGCATGACCGTGACGGTAACCGTGTCGCCCGCCTTCGCTTCTGTCGGGTCCGCGACTGCCGTGCCGTTGCCGTCGGTGGTAACGGTCACCGCATAGGTCGGGATCTCGTTCTTCGCAGCATAGAGGCATCCTTCGTGTCAGTCGCTGCCGCCGTTATAATCCGGACGGAAATAGACCGTGTAGTTGCAAGTTTCGGTTACCTTATAGTTATCGCCGTCCGGATACCACGTGGTACGGTCTGCGCCATCTTTTGACCAGACGACCTTGAACTCCGCGTTTTCCGCAAGGTCCAGCGTGATCATGTACTCCGTGACTGTAGCGCCGGTGTTCTGTGTAAGCTTATAGTCCGCATTAACTGCCCAGCCATTCATACTGCCGACCAGATAATATCCCGGCTCGTTGTCCGCGACCGCGATGCTGCCGAAGTAGCAAACGAGCATCAGGACAGCGCACAGAAATGCCAGCCCGCGCTTTGCGTTCCGATAAAAACCGATTGTCATAACACACCCTCCGAAACATCTTTGCGGCGATCCGCCGCTGTCGCTTTGCGCCCTGTATGCGCATACTCTGAATAAACATGCAAGATTGGTATAATGATACAATCCTTCATATTTGTTCAAAATTTTATACATCGAAACGCATCAATTTTCTATACAAGGTTCGCCGAATGTGTTCAAAAAATCGTATTTTTCAAAAAAAGTTCATGGCTCCGGAACGCCTCCCGCGCGTTGCCGGGTTCCGATACATAAGGGACAGCAGAATGTAACCCGTAGGGGCGGATCGCATCCGCCTGTGAAAAAACTTGCGGTTCAGAAAACACCTCATCAGTCACCTATTGGTGACAGCTCCCCTTGCACAAGGGAGCCAAGGACCTTGCCCTCCCTGTGTAAGGGAGGGTTGTTATGAAGGAAATTGTTTAAACGTACCGTAGGGGCGGATCGCATCCGCCCGTGAAAAGGCTTGCGGTTCAAGCGACAACCCCTCAGTCACCTACGGTGACAGCTCCCCTTGCACAGGGGAGCCAAGGATCTTGCCCTCCCTGTGTAAGGGAGGGTTGTTATGAAGGAAATTGTTTAAACGTACCGTAGGGGCGGATCGCATCCGCCCGTGAAAAGGCTTGCGGTTCAAGCGACAACCCCTCAGTCACCTACGGTGACAGCTCCCCTTGCACAGGGGAGCCAAGGATCTTGCCCTCCCTGTGTAAGGGAGGGTGTCAGGCGATAGCCTGACAGGAGGGTTGTTATGAAGGAAATTGCTTAAACGTACCGTAGGGGCGGATCGCATCCGCCCGTCAAAAGACTTGCGGTTCAAATTGCGCCCTTCAATCCGACACGACGCGATGCATGTACACATCGTTTTCGTCCATGGGGATGTCGTCGGACAGCGCGCGGGCAAAGCAAAGGCAGACCGTGCGCTGCTCGTTTCCCTTCAAAAACCGGTCGTAATAGCCTGCGCCATGTCCGAGCCGCCGCCCGTCCGCAGATGCGGACACGCACGGCACAAGGATCAGGTCCGGCGTTTTGTCGCCGAGCGTTTCGCTGCAGTCGACCGGCTCCAAGATCCCGTACATGCCGGTTTTCAGCTGCTCCGTCGAGCGCAGCCGCACCGCAAGCATCTCCGTTTTGCTGATGCATTTCGGCACATAGACCTGCTTGCCGTCCTCGATCGCGCGCGTCAGAATCGCCCGCGTGTCGGGCTCCGTCGGCATGGCGAGGTACAAAAAGATGCTCTCCGCGTTTCGATACGCCTCCGAGCAAAGCACCTGTTCCTGAATCCGCTCGCTTGCCTCCGCCCGATACTCCTTTGGCAGCGCCTTCAAAACCGCATTGATCCTTTTGCGCAGCGCCTTTTTCTGCTCCGTCAATGTCTGCATACCGATCCCCTCCTGTTTTCCGTTTCAGTCCGTAACCGGATCCAACCGCCATACATGAAGCGAGGTCAGATCGAACAGCTCATCATAGACATATCCGTGTGTATTCGGTCCGCGTAATTCTGTCAGATATGCAGTTCCATTCTCTGAAATCACACGGCAAAGCGTTCCGGGCACCTTGCAGCGCGCCGTCACGATCCCCTCCGAATCAAATACCGTCAAGGTATTCTGTTTTTCGTTCACGCCGAGGATTCGCCCGTCCTCCAAAACGGAATGGACGTATGCCGGAATCTCCAACGGTGTTTTTCGGGATTTGCCGCTCTGCAAATCATAAAACTTCACAAATCGTTGATTCCAAATGTCCCCTTTCCAAAGAACGCTGCCGCACAGCTGATCCTCCTCAAAGTAATAACTGTCCGTATATCCTCCGAAGGACTGCATTTCTTTGAGCGTTTCATCTAAAAGGACCAGTTCTTTTGTCGTCCGACGACAGAGCAAAAACGCGTTCAGCGCATCAACATGAATCATGTGATGCACATTTTCCTGATATGGGAAGGTGCTCGTACGGAGTTGCGCACCGGTCTCGCCGTCGATTTGAAAAATCATTGTGTCTGCCTTTACAACCGCATTGATTCCATTTGCAAACAGCGTAATAACACCCTGCTCCGAACTGTGCACATGCGCTAAAGATTGAGATCCATTCAGTTCCGGCTCAAATCGCCAACGTTCCGTTCCGTCCTTGTTTACGCAGATCACGCTGTAAATCTTTCTGTGATTCGGACCAATGACTTCCTTCTGTTCGATCGCCGCAGTCTGAACGCGCAGTATCACCGTCCCACCGTCTTTCGTCTGCCACACGGCGTGAATGATGCTTCCGGGAATCGGACCGAGTTCCCGCCGGTCTCCGGTTTCTCCGTTCATCAGAAACAGCTTGCTCTGCTGCGCACCCCAATCGGCATTCCAAACCAGTAATTTGGGATAGGAAAGCATCCCATCGCCGCCCGGCACCAGATACTTTTTCATGTTTGTATCGTATAATAAACCGGAAAGATGATATGCTCTCCATTGTGGACGCAGCGCATACAAAAGCTTCTGCCGATACTGCAGTTCTTTCGGCCAATCCGCAAGCGCGAGTTCGGTCAAATTGAACCGATTCGGCCGCTTTTTCAGCATTGCCTCGCGCGCTTTGATCGATCGAAGCGTTACATCGCTTTTTGGGACAGTGCGCGGCTCATCCTCCTGCAGTTCGTAAAAAGCAGTGCCGACCGTTTCCTCCAACAGTTTGATCTGCTCCTCCATGCTGCTGCATTTGGAAGCAAGCCGAAACGCTTTGGGTATCGTATCATCACCGAACCGTTCGCCGAGCGCTTTTCCGAGCTTTGCCCACGACTGATCGTTTTCAACTGATGCACTTTTTCTTCCGTTCTGATAGAGCGTGCACGAAAACATATCATCGTCGAAATAAAAGAACAGCAGCGCGGCGGCGTCGCTCGCCTTCGTCAGCTTTTTTGCTGCCTTTTCCAAGCGTTGGAGATTGCCGTCCTCCGTGTCGTGTGAAGGAACCACCGTCAGCCACGGCGCGTTTTGATCCCGAAGTTGATCCGACGGAAGCAGCAATGACATAACCGTCGAACGTTCTGCGCCGTATAGGTTCAGCGTCGTGAAGGTTGTTCCCATAACGTTTCCTCCAAATCTGTTTGCAGTCATGATAGCAAATTCCGCCTGTTGCGTCAAGCAAGTTCCGGCACACAGCAAAACAGATCCCGAAAGGATCTGTTTATTCCCGTAAGGAGTTTACAGTTTAGAGTTATGAATTCGCCTGCGGCGAACGTTATGATAGGATTGCCTTCTTTGCCAAGCTGTAAACTTGCCGCAGGCAATCATAACTGCGAACGCAAAGCGTTCGCTCACTCCAGCTCCGTCAATGTCTGCATGCCGATCCCCTCCTGTTTGTCCTCACCGTCTGCGCCAGCGATACAGCGTGCGCGGCTGTGTTTCGGTCGTGTCGTATCCGTATGCCGCGGGGACCAATCCCGCAAGCTCGCCCTCCGTCGGCTCCGTGCTCTGCCACGCGGACCAATCCGAATACCACCGCACGGTAACCGTGTAGTATACGTTGCCGTCCTCCTCGACGCGTCTGTAGCTTGCGCTCGCATATGCATAGGGCTCCGGATGCGCGGTCACGGCTGCGCAGAAAGCAGCGGCGTCCTCCTCCGTTCTGAGATTATGCCCGTCGGAATCCTCGCCCGCCCGCGCTTTGATCAGAATGACCCTTCCGCGGTACTCCGTCTTCGTTTCCGTTTCAAACGCGGACGCAGGCGGCTGTTCCTCGCTCCACTCCGTCCATTGCGGACCCGAAAGATATTCCTGATAATACAGGTAATCGCCGATGTTGACGATGCTGAATCGGTACCGATACAGCGTCTGCTCCTCCACCTCCGCGGACGCCGACGTCCACGTCTGCGGTTCCGTACTGGAATACGATCCCTGAATCAGATCGGAGAAATCCGATTTCTCACTCTGCCACTGCGTCCAATCGGAGTAGTAGCTGACGCGGATCAAATATTCCCCGTCTTTTCTGTAAACGTTCCACGATCCGCTCTCTTCGTTCCGCTCAAAGCGGTATTGGTAGCGTCACAAAACACACCATTTCATTTCCTGTTTCGCTGTGATCGCGGAGCGTCCTTTTCTCATCTCTTTTCTCGTCTTTCATCTTGCCCCAAAACGAGAAAAAAGCCCGGAAAATCAGGCTTTTTCGTTGCTATATGAGAGGTTTTGAGGAGGATGATCGGAGAAGAGATGGGCTCGTCATGCTACCGCTTGCAGAGCGTCGAAATGAAATAATCCTTCTATTTTTGGTGCACCGTGTTACGGCGTTTCGTCAGCTCCGCGAAGCCGCGTTTTACCTCTCCTCAGCCAAATCCTTTTTGCACATTCCGCAAATTTTGGAGTGCACTTTGATATTTTGTATCTCACTCCCACTCGACAGGACTTAACTGATTCCGTTTAGGAATTATTGCTCGTCCTGTTCATGGTTCCTTTGATTATTTGATATATCCATATTATCCAGCCTATCACCCCTTCTGTTATCATTCTGTTATCAGCGTTGATAACAGTGGAGTGGAATTGCTATGGATAATAGTGCTGTTATTATACCAGAACAGAGGACAATTTCAAGATGCTTGTCCTAATCTTTGCTACCGTTTCCAACGCTTCAAATCATTTTGTAGAGTTCATAGCAGTCATGCCCTTTGGGAACGTCCTTGAGTTCGCCTCTGAGCAAAAAGCCGTTCTTTTTAAAGAAATCGACGTTCCAATCCCCCGCGCTTGTCAAAATCATGGAAGCGCCGTTTTCCTTTGCCAGTTTTTCCACTTCCTTCAAAAGATACGTCCCCAGACCTTGACGCCTGAGCGGCTCTTCCACAAATAGCGCGTCGACAAAGCCGTAGGCGCCCTTGCCCACGTCTGCAATCACGCCTGCAATAAACCTGCCGTCTTTGTCCGCAAGTTTCTTATAGAAACTGACGTTCTCGCATTCCTGCTCGTAGGCCTCGCTGTATGTCCGAATACCGTTTTCGATAACGTCCGCGTCGTCCCCGCTGCCGAGCGAGACCCTGAACCGCGCGCCGCTGTTGTCCGACGGCACATATTCCGGCGTTTCCCTGTCAAGATATTTGACCAGGGAATAACTGATATAGCCGTTTGCCTTTTTCAGCGTCGTGAAAACTGTGTAGCCGTGTTTTTCATAGAAGGGTCTTGCCATATAACTGGCGGTTCCGAGCGTCACGACCCGACAGCCTTTCTCTCTTGCAATACGCTCGACTTCGCGGATGATCATAGAGCCGATCCCGTGATGCCGATAGCGTTCATCCACCCAAAGGGTGTCAAGGAACATTCTCGACCAGCGGTATTCGTAGGCCTGGGCAATACATCCGCCGACGATCTCGCCGTTTTCGTTCTCGACCTTGAGGACGAATTCTTCTTCATCAGCATCTACCTCGTGCGGCACGATTTCATTGATCTTCCCGCCGATATAGGCGGCCTCTTCCTTTGTCAGATTTTCGATTTTGTATTCCATTTTTTCACTTCCTCTTATTCCGCGGCGGGGATCGCTCCCCGCCGCTGTTCTGTGTCAGACTGATCGGCGAACGGCCAGCCCAACATGGGCTATTTTATTTCTGCGTTGTTTTTCTTCAGGAAGTCGATATTCCTACCGTAAGCTGCGGCAGTCTCCGCATCATTCGTTTGAAATGTTTCAAACAATTCTGCAGGGATCTTTCCCGGCTTTGTCCGTTCAAAGATGGTGAGGTTCCAGGAATGCTTGCATTTTTTGCATCGGTAGATCAACCACACATCGACGTTGTTCCCGTTGGCGTTTACTCTGAATTTGCCGGAATTAAGAAACTCCTGCTTTTTTCCGCAACCTCCACAACGATGAAACACACGGATACCGTTTGCTTTTTCGACCTCCTGCTGGATAGCGCTGTTTTTTGCTCCGGACGGTCTCCCGCCCGGCCTGTTTTTGCTCATACGTTCCTCCCGAATCTCCTTTAGGAACCGTCTGAGCTTATAGAATTGTGAAGTATTTAAGCTCAGACTACTGAGCGTTCACATACTTTCTGGTCATAAAAGCGATCTCCTTTCCGATTGAATAATCAAAGATTCTGTAGAATCGGTGTATTTCCCCTCTATTCTTTCGCGTTTTTGTAAATTTCACAGGCGATGTTGTTCATCGCTTCGTCGGCGGCTTCCGTGACGTTGTTGTACATGATGGCAACGCAGATGTCTTTCTTGCGGGAAAAGACCCAGCTGGTCAGAAAACCCCAGTTTTCTCCGCCGTGGCCGGCAACGCTGTCTTTGCGCGCTTCCGATTCCCAAACATCGAGGCAGAGGCCGTAGTCATCCATGACAGGCGTCATCATGCGCCGCGCGGTCTTCTTCTTGAGGAAGCCGCCCCGGCGGTAGCTCTTGGAAAGGGCAAGACCGATCTTGACGAGCTCTGTGGGCGTCGTCCACAGACCGGCAGCGGCGTGCTCGGGATAGTAATGGTAACCGTGGGCGGGATCCTCCTTCTGCGCCAGCCAGAAGCCGAACGCTGCGTTGGAAACCAGCTCTTCGTCCAGCGGCTGGAAAAAGCCGGTGTGTTTCAGCCCCAGAGGCTCGGCGACCTCCTTTTGGAAGGCCTCGCGGAGCGTGGTCCCCGTAATGCGTGTAAATGCAAGCTCGGCGAGGGTTATGCCGCCGCCGGAGTACATGTGCTGCTTGCCATAAGGACGAATTCTTCTGAGCTTCGGCGTGACGCCCTTGCCGTTCAGCACGTCTTCGAGCGAGAGCGGCTCGTGATCCGCGCGGTAGCCCGGAAAGCCGTGTACGTTATATCCCGCGGTGTGCGAAAGAAGCGCCGAGAAAGTCAGCGGTCCCTTTTTGACGAATTCCGGCACGATTCCGGAGATGTCCGCGTCAAGGTCGATGAGGCCCTTGTCCACATAGCGGAGCAGCGTCAGTGCAAACATGGGTTTCGATACAGAGCCTGCCTGGAACAGCATATCCGGGTTCACCGGGAAGTCCTCGCCGTAGCGTCCGCTGCCGGAGCAGTAGGTGAGGAGATCACCGTCTCCGTCATGGACAGCAATGCTGACGCCGTAGCCCTTCCTGCCTTTGATGCGCATTGCCTTATCCACATCCACGCCGTAAAAATTCTTGATGATCCGGTTGGGACCTTTGAGCATCCGCATCAGCACAGCCTCATCGTCATCAATGATGCCGGTCTCCCGGAAGCCGGCTTTATGATAGACGTGCAAACCCAGCTCGTTCTCCGGCTCGGTCGACAGGAACAGACGGTCAGCGCC
Organism: uncultured Clostridia bacterium; assembly: GCA_937915925.1. Lineage (GTDB taxonomy): Bacteria > Bacillota > Clostridia > Christensenellales > CAG-138 > UBA3792. The sequence continues at coordinate 11,149 of CALGGM010000157.1, forward strand.
GTTGGACTTGAAATACTTGATTATCTCCTGCAGGGCGGCCTGACCGTAGCCCTTGCCCTGTTCGTTTTTGTCGATCATGAACCGCCAGAGCCAGTAGCGGTCGTCCTCGTCCTCGTCTTCAGGATTGAAGACGAACATGCAGAAGCCCACCAGCTTCTCATCTGCATAGATGGCAAAGGGCCGGGCCACGCCGGGCTGCTCCGCGTTGGCCTCGTCCGCCTGCCGCAGAGAGGTTTTATTGCTGGCCACGAAAGGCTGATCCTCCCGCACGGAAAGGGCTAAAACAGCATCTCTGTTATTATCATTTATAGGTTCCAGTTTAATTATCATAATTGGTTTTTCTCCTTTAACATAAGATTTGGTATGTAATCGTTCCTGTGTGGCGTCGGCACCTGAAAATAGGCGCAAAAATACCGCAGCGAAGCAGCTCCCGTCGTGGCTGCATCCTGCGGTTCCCACTATCCGAAAGTTACTCAAAAATGGCGCACTAACCCAGAGGGGTATACCCCTCAGTCATGCTCTGCGCCTTTATTCAGTTAATCAGCGATAACCACTCTATTAATCATTGGTTTACGCTCCTTTCATGGATTCACAAAACAATTATACATGATATCTCCTTGAAAATCAATGCTCAAGTACAATCATACCACCTCGTAAGCCGCAACGAATGAAGCGCTGTATTCTATTGTCGCCTCAATTCTAACTCCCGGTTTATTCTTTCTGCCAGTTTTTTCTGCCGGCGATAGGAAAAAACTGAAATGACAAATGCCGTCAAGAGCATGGAAACAACCGCCAGAAGTGCAGGAAGCAGGCCTTTATCTGTCGGGATCCAGCCGACGAGAAAAGCGATTGTCAACATGATCGCGCAGCCAGTCACCATGTGAATCGCAATCTGCACGGAACGGCTTAGCTTTTCGTTGGTGTAAATGATACAAGGAAGGCCGAATCCGAGGCCGATCCCCAAGCTGCCGAGAGCCATTTTGGTGACGGAATAACCGGAAGCGGAATAGACGCCGCCCATGTTCAGATCGGCAATCAAGGAGCCGAGCAGAAACAGGAAAGAGGAG
>CALGGM010000158.1 GCA_937915925.1 uncultured Clostridia bacterium
TTCATTTGAATCATCTCGCCGCAAATGGTCTGACCCCTTTTGCGACAGCCTGAGGGATCGGTTCACGATCCCTTTTGTCGTTTTTTTGGTATTGCGGGACGCCGGGGTCGGCGTCCCCTACAGGATTGTTACGGCGGGCGGATACGATCCGCCCCTACGGTATGCTCACGCGCGTACCGTCACCCCTACTGCACGTTCAGCGTAATCGCGTACTGCGGGAAGTCCGTCAGGATCTCGTTCGCGTCCCAGCCGGAGACGCCCGCGTCGCTCCAAACGGTCTCGCCGTAATCCGGGTTCAGAACGCCGTGCGACTGTTTGTCGGTGTCGTTGACCTCGATCGATTCATACCAGCGCAGACGCGGGATCATTGTGATCGTTTTGATCGACTGCAGCATGTCGTACGGGACCTCCGAGATCCCGTAACAGGTGAACAGCAGCGTTCCGTCCTCCTTCTGCTCGCATTGATAGGAATTCATGTACCACGTTCCGCTTTCGCCGTTGAGCAGCACCTTGAACTCCAGCGACGCCGCGAACGCCTCGCGCTCGTCGTTTGTCCAATTTTCCGGCACGCGGATGCGGACGTTGATGTCATGGATGCCGAGCGCGTCCGCCTGTGCGCTTTCCAAGGTCATCGTCAGACCTTCCGCCGACATGCGCTGCTTTGAGAACGACGTGCGGTCGTCTTGATAGTTGTCGTCCGACTTGCCGAAGTCGTGCGTGGTCTTGACCGCCGTCACCGTCTCTGCGCCCCACACGACCGAGCCGTCCGTGCTTTCGATCCGGCTTGCCGCAAGCGTTTCGTGCGCCCGCACATTGACCGTGATCGTGCCAAGCTGTGCCTTGAAGAGTTCCGTATTCGGGACCCATACGCCGTCGCCACGATCCTCCTCGCAAACCGTGACTTCATAGAGCACCTTGACCGTCAGGTTGCCGTTTTCGTCCGCGTGATCCGGCACGCCGTCCTTTGCGTAGATCGTCGCGACCGCCTTGAGACCGTTCTGTTCGAGGTATTCCCGATTCATCCGATCGATCTCCGCCTGCGCGTCTTCCGTCTTGTTTTCGCCCATCAGCCCCTTCTCCACCAAGGTCTGATAGTACGGATCCAGCGCGCCGGACAGATCGAGCATGCCGACAAACTCCGTGCCGTCCGCAAGTTCATAGTAGATGCGTCCCATCGGCGGCTCGTACAACGGCCATTGACCGGTCAGATATTCCTCGTCGGGACCGTTTTCATAGAGCCCCCACACCGCGTACGGATCGACCTGCACGCCGGTCTGCGTACCGCCGGTGAAGCCCTCCAAGAGGTACAGACCCGAAAGCCCGTTCATGCGCACCGTCTGATAGAAGTACGTCCCGTCGTACATCGCGTCGCCAAGCGCGACGTCGCTGTTTTCATAGAAGAATTCCGAGATTCTCAATGCGCCCTCGCTGTTGACGGCTTCGGAATTCGTGCGGTCGATCGGGATCAGCTTGAACCCGTCCTCGTCCGGCGACGCGATCAGCGCGTCGATCTCCGGGATCGCTTCGCGCTCGTCCGGCTTCACCGTGAGATAGTCCTGCGGGGTCGTGACCCCAAACCATGAAAGTACCTCCGCCCTGGCAGACGGAATCAGAAATACCGTCCCGATAAGCAGCGCAAACGACGCCGCCGCGATCGCGACCGTCCGTTTCCACGCGAAGGTTCTTTTTTTCTGCATCTTCGCCTTTGCCTTGACCACCGTGTCGTTGACCGCACGGTCGTGAATCATCTGTTTGAAAAAATCATGTTCGTTCATGCTTGTCTCCTTTCCTGTTCCCTGCGTTCCAGCATGGCGCGAATCCGCTCACGCGTGCGGTACAGCCGCTGCCGCACCGCCTCCTCACCGATGCCGAGCGCGTCCGCGATCTGCTTTTGCGAGCGGTCATAGCCGTAATAAAGCACGAATGCCCTGCGGTTCAGCTCCGGCTCATGCTCTAAAAGCCGCCAGATTTCGTCCGCACGCTCCTCCTTGAGAAGCCGCTCGTCGATCGGCGTGTCGTCCGCTGTGACGTCGAAATCCTCCGGCATCGGCTGCTCCACGCGCTTCCGCTTTGCCGCGCTTCGATAGTAGCCCGCAAGCACCTTTTTTGCGACCGAAAAGAGGTACCGCCGCGGGTCGAGGATCGGCAGCGCGCCGCGCGTCAGCCTTGTGTAGAACCGCCGATAGACCTCCTGAAATAGGTCCTCCGCCTCCGGGTCCGCGTTCGTGCGGAGCATCAGATAGCGCAGCAGATCGTCGCGCGTTTCCGCATAGATGCGATCAAATCGTTCATGTTGTTCCATAAGCATTTTCCTTTTCAAAACCGGTTTCACCTATGAAGAGGCGGGAAATGGAAAAAAGATAACGCAGAATCGTGATTCTTTGTTCATTTTAGCAGATACGGACCCGTTTTGTCATTCATATTACAAAGCGCCCCGCCGTGCCGAAAGGCGCAGCGAGGCGGTTTGCGGTTTCAAAAGCCTTCCCCCTTGGGTGGGGAAGGTGTCGCCGAAGGCGACGGATGAGGGGGTTATTTCACATACAGCGTGATTGCGTACTGCGGGTATTCGGTATGGGCGGCTTCGGTGTTCCAGCCCGTCACGCCGAACGGGCTCCACGCGGTCTCGCCGTATGTCGGATTGAGAATGCCGACCGATTCGTGATTCCTGCCGTCTGCGTCCTGCGTCTGCATGTCGACCGAACGGATCGAGCGGACGTCCGGCACAAGCGTGATCGATTCCACGCTCTTAAGAAGCGCATACGGCACGTTTACAAGCTCGCCCACCGTGAACAGCACGGTGCCGTCGTCCTCGACCGTGCAGCCGTACGGACTCACGATCCAGTCGCCTCGCTCGCCGTTCAGCAGCACCTTGAACGTCAGCGACGCCGCAAGCGCTTCGCGATCCTCCACCGTCCAGCTTTCCGGCACGCGAATGCGCACCGCGAGATCGCGCACGCCGAGCGCGGAGATCTCCGCCCGTTCCGTTTCCGCCGTCATCGTGACGCCTTCCATCGAAACAAGCTGTTTGTACAGGGAAATGCGGTCGTCGTCCTCGCTGTCCTCATCCTTGCCGAAATCGATTTCGACCCTGCTGAGCGCGACCGTTTCCGCGCCCCACGCGACGGTCTCGTCAGCGTTCGCCGCCGAATACCGTTCGATGTCTTGGTACGCAGTTAAATTAAAGCTTGCCGTGCCGAGCTCTGCTTCCAAAAACAGTTCATAGCTTCCGGACAGATCCGTCCCGGCGCGGTACACCACGGCGCCCGAAAGGATCCCGTTTTCGTCGGCATACGGCAGCAGCGCATGCAGGGCGTTTTCGACCGCGACGTCCCTGCCGTCTTTCAAAAAGACGTCGGGCCCGTTGACCTCCCACTTGCGGATCACGCCCTTGATCTCCTTGCCCTTGAGCCACTCGACCGTTTCTCTGCTGATTTGTTCGCGCTCCGCCTCGGTCAGCAGTTCATGCCCGTGCCGTCTTCCGATCGGGTTGTCGAAATCCGGCATGGAGATCGGGCCGAACGGGACCTCCGTCCCGTCCTCGAGCACCAGAAAGAACACGCCCTTCTGTGGCTCGTACAGGGAAACCGTCCCGTTTTGGTACGTCTCCGGCACTTTGCCGTGCTCAAAGTACTGCGCAAGATCGTCCTTCCCGATGCGAACCTGCGTCGCGTTGCCGCCCGTGAACGCCTCCACGGTGGGCAGTGCGGAAAGCCCCTTCATCGTGACCGACAGATACAGATCGTGTCCGTCGAACATCGATTCGCCGAGCTCCATGCAGAAGTCCGCGGCGATCTGCTGCCAGATCGGTTCGTCGCAAACCGCGAGGATCTTGTTATTCGTAAACGAACCGACGGGCGTATGCGGCTCCTCCATGATCGGCGCGTCCGTTTCCTTTACGGTCGGAACGTGTTCTTCCGCAACCTCGGTCGCAGGCGGCAGAATCAGGCTGTCCAGCGCCTCCACCGGCGCGCGGGCGTCCGGATCCTCGGTAAGATACCGTCCCGGACCTGCGGGACGAAACCACGAAAACACCTCCGCCCTTGCCTTCGGGATCAGAAGCACCGTGGCGACAAGCACCGCGAACGACGCAAGCGCAATCGCCGTTGCTTTTCTCCAAACGACGCGCTTTTTAGGGATCGGCGCGCACGCCCTCCGTTCGACCGCACCGTCGTCGACGGCATACCTTTGGATCATTGTTTCATAATATTCCGCTTCGTTCATAAGCTTACTCCTTTCCGTTTTCGTCCTGCTCCGACGAAAGCAGGGCGCGAATGCGCTGCCGCGTCCGAAACAGCCGCTGTGTCACCGTGCCTTCCGTAATGCCGAGCGCTTCGCCGATCTCCTTCTGTGACTTTTGACAGCCGTAAAACAGCAGAAACACCCTGCGGTTCAGCTCGGGCTCGCGTTCTAAAAGCCGCCACACCTCGCCCATGCGCTCCTCGATGAGCAGGCGTTCGTCGACCGTCGGCTCCTCCGACACGGCGTCGAAATCCTCCGGGATCGGCTGCTCCGCGCGCTTCCGTTTCGCCGTCTGCTGATAATAGCGGGACAGCTCCTTTCTCGCAATCGCAAAGACGTAGCGCTTCGGATCAAGGATCGGGAAGGCGCTGCGCCGCATGCGAATGTAGAGCTTGCGGTAGACCTCCTGAAACAGGTCCTCCGCCTCTGGGTCCGCGTTCGTTCGGATCATCAGAAAACGCAGCAGCTCGTCGCGCGTCTCCGTGTAGATTCGGTTGAATTGTGCATGTTGTTCCATAAGCATTTTCCATTTCAAAACCGGTTTCACTTATAAAGAGCACCGCAGGCTTCAAAATCTTACAGAAAACGGAAAGAAAGGATAAAAAAGGGCTGCTCTGAAAACATCATAAATAGAAATTAATTTCAGAGCAGCCCTGTTGATCGTTTGTCGTTATTCGCCCATAAGCCACTCGGTCTGGGGATCGGAGCGGAAGGCGGTCACGGCGGTGTGAAACGCTTCGGAGTATACGGAGACGCGTCCGATACCGATGATCAGCGGGTCGATATAGCGCTTCTTTGCGGGGATCCTGCGCCACTGTCCTTCGCCGTCCGGCGCGTCCGCGCGGCGCATCGAGCGCAGCGTGCAGAACCGGTTCCATGCCGCAGCCGTAGGTTCACAGGCGGTGAGCTTTGCGATCACCGCGGGCTCGGTCGAGGCAAGATCGGCTTCTTGAAGCACGCCGTGATCGAGCGCAAGGCGCAGCACTTCGGACAGCATCTGCATCGCGTAGCGGTCCTCGTCGGAGACGTAGATCCTCGAACATTCGAGCGACGCAAACGCAAAGTCCTCCGCCAGCGCCGCCGTGGAGAACGCAAGCTCGTCCACGCCGTCCTCGTTTGCCGCGACCGAAAGATCTTCGTAAAATGCCCTGACCGCCTCCGGCGTGCGGATGCGGTAGTTCAATAGATTCCCGAGCGTGTATTCAAGCCGGTCGGCACTAAGACGCGGCGAGTCGTTGTCCGCGATCGGATAGCGGTGATAGTCCGAGACGTCAAAGGTTTTGAGCCCGTGCGCATGCAGCGCGTTTTGCAGCGCCGCGTCGTTTGCGATGATCGTCTCCGTGCCGTCCTCGGTGGATTCCTGCGTCAGATAATCGCCTTTCAGAAAGTCCACGACGTGCGCGAACACGGGCGACGCGACGTCGTGCAGAAGCCCGGCAGCCGTCTGCTTCTCATCGTGCGTGAAGTGCCAGACGATCCGCCCGACGCCGACGCTGTGATCGAAGCGCGAGTACGGCAAAAGTCCGTTAAATCTTGCAAACGACGTGTACTCGCACCCGCAGTTCATGCCGACGTCTTTGAGTCTTTGCATGCACGGCGCGTCGAGACAATCCGAAAGGATGCGCGGGCAGTCCTCGGAATAGATCGCGTAATGTTCCATCGCGGATCACTTGCCGTCCGGGAAGCTCGTAAAGCAGCCGGTTTCCGGCTCGGACAGACCGTTCGCTTCCTTTTCACGCGCGATCGCGCGGATCAGAAACGCCATGTTTTTCGCAAGGTTTCGCATGGTCTCCAAGCCTTCGAGGTCCTTTTCGACGTCCTCGGCGGTGAAGCCGTGCACCTGGTTCCAGTAGTTCGCCGAAGCGATCGGCATGGAGGAGATTGTGAAATACTTGTTCAGCACGTCGAACGACGCGGTATTCCCGCCCCTGCGGCAGCTGACGACCGCAGCGCCGACCTTCATGTGCTTGGAAAAATCCGTGCTGTAAAAGAGTCGGTCGAGGAACGAAAGCAGCGTGCCGTTCGGCGAGCCGTAATAGACGGGGCTTCCCACGATCATCCCGTCCGCTTTTTCGAACAGCGGCGCGACCTCGTTGACCTTGTCATTGAATACGCAGCGGCTGTTTTTGGAGCAGAAGCCGCAGCTGACGCAGCCGCGCACCGCTTCCTTGCCGACGTGGACCCAGTCCGTTTCGATCCCCTCCCGATGCAGGGTCGTTTCGATCTCTTTGAGCGCTCTTGCCGTGCAGCCGTTTGCCTTCGGGCTGCCGTTGATGAGTAATACGCGACGTGCCATATCAGTTCTCCTTTTCTATGATAGTCTCGATCAGATCGACCGCGCAGCGCACGCAGTCGTCGCACGGACACAGCACCCTGCCGGTGTCGCGTCCCTTCAAATCCTTGCAGAGCGACGCGCCGCACGCGTCGGTGAACGCCTGATGCAGCATACGCGCGTCACGCATGACAGGCCGCTCCTCGCTCTTTACGGCGCCGAGCAGCAGCTCCGCGCCCACGAGCGCGCCGCACGTGCCTTCCATGCCGCCCATGCCCACGCCGAACGCCGCGCCGATCGCAAGAAGCTGCTCCTCGGTGTACGGCGTCTTGTCCGCGAACGCGCACAGCACCGCCTGACAGCAGTTATAGCCCGCATGCTTGCATTCGATCGCTTCCTGTCTGCGTTCCGTTGTTTCCATGCTTCCTCCTTCAGTCACCGTCCGCGCCGAGCACGTCCGAAAGCGCTTCGGACAGCGCGTTCATATACCCTTCCGCGTCGCGCCGCTGTGCTTCGGCAAACGCCGAAAGCGCTTCTTCGCTCGGCGTGTACGCGTCGACAAAGCGCAGCGCCGCTTCGGCGCGCTTCGATTTCAGCGCGATCTGCGTGTAGCACGGTCCCACCGAAAACAGGCGAAGCGCCTGCGACGGGGCAATCAGTCCGCTTGTCAGAATGCCGAGCGTATCGAAGATCGTATCGTTTGCGATCGGTCCGATCAGCACGTCCGCGTCCGGGTACGGGTCGCGTCCCACACGGTTTTGCGAGATACAATTTAACCACGTCTCATCGCGCGAAAGCCGTACGATGTTCAAGCCTTTCGGATCGAAGTCGTAGACGTTGATAAAAACGGTCTCGCCCTTTCGCTGCGGCGTCCATCTGCCCGCGAATTCCTCGGAATCGGACAGATAAAATCCCTGCCCGAAGTCCGCGTTCTTCCGACCGTAATGCACGTCCGGGTGTTCGATTTGCCGATACCCCGCATGAAACAGCCGCATGATCCCTTCGCTTTGCATCGTCGCCCTCCCTCGCTTTTCGAAAATTATATCAAAAAACCGAAGCCGTGTAAAGCTTCGGTAACGAACACTGTTCTGACAAATATCTGTCATTCTGAGAAGCGACGAAGAATCTCCAAGATCCTTCGACTTCGCCTCAGGATGACATATTATGCATTCGACGCCGTACCTCTATGCCCCGCGCTTTCGGATGCGCTTCAAAAGCGGCGTGATGCCGAGCTTATGAAGGACCTTTGCCGCAAACCGCCTGCATGCGGCGAAGCATGCGCGAAGGGGATAGATCGCGTTCCACACCCTTGCGTAGCGAAGATACCCTTTGTCGGTCACGGAATGGGAAACGCCCTTTCTCTGAAACCCCGTGAGCACGCCGATCACGGCGTCGAACGGGACCTTTTCGAGCGCATAGGTATTGTCGCCGCGGATCAGGTAATACGGTTCCTCCACGCGGATCACGCGGTGCAGCACGTAGCTCGGACCGCGCCGGCACAGCGCGACGTCGAGCGGCTTCAGCCTACCCTCCGGTACGGCGACGGTGATCAGATCCCGATCCTGCTTCAGCATCGGGCGCATGCTTACGCCTCTTGTTTTGTAAACCAGCTTTCCGTCGCGGGAAAGGATCTCCTCAAACGTCATCGCGCCTCCGAACGTCTACGGTCCTAAAAAGAACCGGATTTATTCTTCGATCGCGCCGATGCTGCGCAGCGAGTCGAGCGCTTTTTGAACGTCCGCCGCGATCCGCTCGCGCGGAGCGTCGTACTTTTCGCACATGCGCGCGACGATCGCGTCCTCCGACGTTTCCGTTTTCAGGCAGTCCACGATGAACGCGGCGGTCTTATTGCTGCGCACGATCCCCGAAAACGCCTCCGTGCCGAGCGGCACGAGAAACTGCGTCTCGTCGATGTTCTGGGTGATAAAATTGGATTTCAGCTTCATATGTTCTCCTTCAGCAGTCCGCGATCTCCTCCGCGTCGATCTGCGCATTTTGATCGATGATCCGTTTCAGCACGTCGAGCGCGAAGATCATGCGCGCCTCGCGGCAATGCGTGTCCTGCACGGGACAGCTTTGAAAGCTCGTGCAGTCCGGCAAAAACGGGCATTTCCTGCATTGTTCCCGCGTCTCGTGCGCGTCGCAGAACGCCGCGCGCGCCGCCCCGTCCGTTACGCCGTGAAACACATCCCCGTACCGCGCTTCCGGCTGGCAGTGCTCGCACGGATACAGTCCGCCGTCCGGCGCGATCACAAACGTTCCGGCGTCCGCCATGCAGGCATTCGCGCGAAACGACATCCGCGGCGCAAGAAACGGATGGGCTTTGATCCCTTCCTTTTCGATCAGCGAACGGATCGCGGCGATCCGCTCCCACATGGCAAGATCGTTCTCGCCCGTGCGGATCTGGTTCAGCGGCGCAAAGTACAGCCCGACGTTTTCCTTGTGTTTGATGCGCGCGCCGAGGTCCTTCAAAAACTGCGGCATGCCGTCCCAGTTGGCTTCCTCTGCGTTGCAGCGGATCACGACCTGAATGCCCGCCGCGCTCATCAAATCGACGGCGTCCATGACGGCATGATAGGTATCGCGGTACGCGTAATAGCGTTTTCGCGCGATATAATCCGGTTCCGCGCCGTCCATCGAGATCTGCACATGTCCGACGTTCCAGTCGTCCTTCATCTTCCGCACGGTCTCGGGCGTAACCAGACTGCCGTTAGAAATGATCCTCGACCCGTATGCGACGCCGTGCTCCTTCAGCTGACCGGTGATGCGGTCGATGATCCCGGGGTGCAGCAGCGGCTCGCCTCCGAACCACGTGAGCTTCACGGGCCTTCCCTTGCACTGTTCGAGGATGAACCGCACCGTCTGATCCGCGACCTCTTGGGTCATAGTTATCGGATGAACGCCCTCCTCGTAGCAGTACACGCACCGCGCGTTGCAGCCGAACGTCGGAAGGATCTGAAAGCGCGTTCCGGCGTCCCGACTTTTCGCAAACAGTCTTCCGAGGCGGGCGACCGATTCATAAAACGCGCACTCGTCTTTATCTTCGGGAACGAGAAACAGCCCTTCAACGAGGGCTCTTTCACAATCTATTCCTTTTACCGACCGCGGGAGGTCCGCCTCTGAAAGCTGCGCCGTCAGCGTATGAAACACATACCGTTTTCCCTTGTGTTCAAACGCGAGCGCAAACTGCGACGGCACATAGACGGTGTCTTCCCTGAGCTCCTGTTTCGGAAGAAGCTTCAAAAGCGTTGTGTCCGCTTGATGCAATACCTTCATTCGATCAGGGAAGCTCCGGCGTTTTGATGTCGTCGGTAACGCAGGGAGACGCAACGATCGCTGCCCCGCAGAGCTCGATCACCTCAAGAACCGGTTCCTGATACGTTTCCATCCGTGCCTATGGGATCAGCTATCGGTCTCCGGCGTTTCCGTGTTGCCGCAGCCGCTCGTCACGATGGTGCTGACGCCAAGCTCCACGATTTCCATTTTCGGTGATTCGTATCTCTCCATTATCATAACTCCTTTCCGGATTTACAAGCAGTTTATCGGGATCCTACCGGATCCGTTCCCGCATGCCCTCGTACGCGACGCGCGCCGCGTCCGGGTCCATGTTGCAGTGCAGCAGGAAGAATGGGATCTTTTCAAGAAGCGTTTGCTCCATGGCGAGGATCCGCGTCATCGTCGCGGGGTCCTTTGAGGAAAACGCCTGCTTCATCAGCACGGGGAATGCCTCCGCCTTCTGCATCGGCTCGATGCGGTTTTCCGCGCCGCGCTCCAGCGAAACGATCGCGCAAAGCGGCGCAGACCCGTTCATGCCGAGACGGTGCTTACCGCGCCACGGCGTGCCGTACACCGTGATCCCGTCGTCCGCAATGCGAAGCATCGGCTTGTCGTCGTTGATCATGACGACCCGCTCGCCGTACAGCTCCCGCCACAGCCTTGCATGGGTGCTTTTGCCCGTACCGCTCGACGCCGTGAAGATGTATGCCTTTCCGTCCATGGAAAGCGCGGAGCCGTGCATCAGCAAAACGTTGTACGCCGTCAGCCCTTCGGCAAGCAGCGCGTGTACCGCGGTGTTTTCCAGATACCATGGGGCAAGCGCTTCGCCGCTCCGTTCCTCAAGCGCTGCCGTGCGGTCGAATTCCGCCTGTACGCGCGCAAGGTCCGATTCCTCAGGCTCGACGGTAAAATACGGTTCCCGATCGGTCGAAAACGCCGCAAGGTACGACCTTGTCTGATGATGCTTGCATCTGATCCGAACCGGCACCTCCGCCAGCTCAACCGTGAATTCCTCCACCGTCCGCTCCCTGTTCTGCGTTCGAAACCGGGATATGCTTCCCAACCCGTCGTCGACGGCAGCAGACAACATATCCTGATTTCACATCATGATTATACACAACGCGCGTGAAAATAGCAAGATACAAATGATATAATTCATTATAATTCATGAAGAATACATATTTGAAACGCGCTTCCCCGCCGTTTGTTCCGATCGAAGCGCATGCCATCGCGCGGATCGAGCCGCCGCCGTCCGCAAGGCAGGGGTTGACAGTTTTTCGCTTTTCGTATATAATTCCATTCAACAATCGGACGGTGCGAAAGCACCCTGCAAGGCGCATCCTTTTGGGGAGAGGACGCAGCCGGACGGACATGAGAGTATGGCCTGATAAGATTCGTTCTGTCGGGCTTTCATTTTAGAGGAGGAACAGTATGCAAATTTACGAAGAACTCAAAGCGCGCGGACTGCTCGCGCAGGTCACGGACGAGGACGAGATCCGCGAGCTCATCAACAACGGCGGCGCAAAGTTTTACATTGGCTTTGACTGCACGGCGGACAGCCTGACGGCGGGACACTTTATGGCGCTCACGC
>CALGGM010000159.1 GCA_937915925.1 uncultured Clostridia bacterium
ATTTCGTTCTCGGACTTCGTATCCACAAACGGCGCAAACAGCACCTGCCTTCTCGACGATGCTTTGAACTCCTTGTACTGTTCTTTGGTCAGACTTAAGACCTGAAGCTCCTCGCCGGAACGAAGGAGCTTCATCATGGAAGTCTTGCCATACACCTTTTTATGATTCTTCGACCACGCAACGAGGATCGCCGCGAGGTTCTTTGCTGCGGAACCGGTCAGCCGGATAGCGACCTCAGTTCCGTTCAATGCCATGCGGACTACTTCGTCCGCCGCTTCACCGTTCATATGGTTCATCTCCAATCATTGTTATTGTTGATTTCAGACAATCTCCACTATTGTCTTCTGGATCGTTATGTGATAAAATACAGATACTTAGAGAAAAGGAGGGCTTGTGTATGTGCAGTCAGCAAGAAGTAAAGTCTATCATTTCAGAGCTTTATCAAGGCTTGCAGCCGCTGTTTCCAAACAGCAATATGGAAGCCATCCTGTTCGGCTCCTATGCAAGAGGTGAGCAAGACTCGGATTCCGATATTGATGTGATGTTTCTTGTAGATACACCCCAACAGGAGATTTCAAAAAGGACTTGGGAAATCGGAGATGTAGCTGCAAACATTCTGTTGAATCGTGGTGTTGTTGTTTCGCCGATTGTCGAGAACAGAAGTTATTTCCGTAAGAACGCCGATTTTCTGCCGTTCTTCCGGAACATTGCAAGGGAAGGAGTTCCTTACCATGCTTGATGCCGATTTGAAAGCGTTGTCGAAACATCGATTGGATCGTGCGGCACAAACCCTTGTCACCGCAAAGCGTGATCTTGATGCCGAGGATTATGCGTCCGCCAACAATCGTGCTTACTATTGCATCTTCTATGCCATGCGTGCTGTGCTTGCACTGACTGGTGAGGACTATAAGAAACATTCCGCAGTCATTGCGCGGTTTACCGAGCTGTACTTGAAAACAAAACAACTGCCGGCTGAACTTGGCAAGATCATCTCGACAGCTTCCATAATTCGAAACCACAGTGACTATCAGGATTTCTACATCTGCTCAATCGAAGACACGAAGAAACTGATTGAAAATGCAGAATGGATGCTGAATACGGTAACGACATTTCTTCAGCAACAATACAAAGCATAAAGGTGTTTGATTTGATCTTCCTGCAGTGCATAAGAGCATTGCAGGAAGTTATTTTTCTTCCCACAAATCCACTCGTTCCCGTTCCTCCGGTTCGACCTCTTCGCTCATCTGGTGTTCAATCCTCGGAGAGTCTGCCAGTATTTTTTCACACAGGCGAAGTTCCTTCTGACATTCGCGAATCTCGGCATTGATAGAAGCAACCTTTTCATATACTTCGTTTCGTTCCGCCTTCAATGCTTCCTGATCTGTGCCGTCCAGTTTCCGCTCCGCTTCTAGATACCGTTTGTAATCCTCCTCAATTCCGACAACACCCTGCGTATACAGATCGGGGACGTCCGCTAAATGCTCGACTGCGGATAGTGCAGAATACAGAACTCCACGCCGCTTCTTTTTGCTGTTCCAGATGCTCCGACTCTTGGTCAGCGCTTCTACCGTTCCGTTCAGCTCTTCGATCTTTGCTTGCAGTTGTTCGCGTGTGTCGATCTTGTTCCGATCAAGAAAAGCGGCTAGGGCTTTATACTGCTCAAACCGCTTTAGTTCTTTGTAATTCACCTTTGGATATTGCGTTCGCTTGCCTTGCCCGATGATACCGAGAACATACATCCACGAAACATACAGAGCGCGGAACCCGCGCTGCTTACCGTATGGGACATACGCTTTCTGTACTTTGGGCATGATGACCTCGAAGGACGGATCGGACATAGCGTGGTCAATGAAGCTTTCGATATCGCTTTCCGTCCATGACCTGCCATTTCGTTTGATGCGATAGGGGTGAGTGTACCCATCCGGAACGAACGATGGATAGGCGCCATGATGCCTGACCGTATAGCCATGATCTTCCATTAGGGCATAGAAATTGCCGAGATTCATTGCTAGCGACAGACATTCTTCCACGTCGTGATCGAACAGTTCACGTAGAGTCAAAAGCCCTGCTTCGTGGAGCTTCCATTCGGCGTAGGTAATACCTTTGCCGGAGGTTTCCATAACGACGGAAAGACCGTATTCCTTGCACAGTCTATCTGAGATCTTGCGTATCTGCTGATAGTATGACTGCGCGGTGCTATGGTATTTCTTACCGGTTTTGAAGCTGACCGAGTTCAGTGCTATGTGGTTGTGAATATGTTCTTTATCCACATGAGTTCCGAGCACAACTTCATAGCCGGACAGATGCTCCTTGATAAAGCGAATACCGAGTTCATGAGCAAGCTCCGGCGTGATCTCGCCGGGAGAAAAGCTTTGAATGATGTGAAACGCTTGAATGCCGTCGGCCTTTCCGTATCGTTCTTTTGTTGCCTGCATTTGCTTTGCGGCGTCTTTTGGATCGCAGTATTGGCAATAAGTGAACACGGCATCGTCAGTTTTATCCGTGTTTTGAACATAGCGGATCAGTTTATCAAGCCGCATCCGCTTGGACAGGATCTTGGTTATCGCCATGTTTTCTCCCATTCTCGCATGAGCCGCAGCACTTGCTGATAGGTTCGCTTTGCTTCTTTGAGATCGCTGTTCGAGACGTTCCCAGTAGTGTTCGCCTTCCTGACAAGCTGATTAAAGTTGACGCCGATCCGGTCGATTGCATCTGTCAGCGATAGAAAGTCCGCGTTGG
>CALGGM010000160.1 GCA_937915925.1 uncultured Clostridia bacterium
TAGGCGTTGCTGTGGGCTTCGGCGTCGGTGTAGGCGTCGGCTTCGGAGTAGGCGTCGGTGTCGGCGTAGGCGTAGCAATTACCGTCCAATGCGCATACAGCGTGTGATTGGATGCAGTCGAAACCGTCGTGGAAGACGTGATCTTGCTGCCGCCGCTTGCTGCAGTATACCATCCGTCGAACGAATAGCCGGTGCGCGTCGGAGTAGGCAATGTTCCGTAAGTGCTGCCGTAGGTGACGGACTTGCTGCTTGTCGAAACCGACCCGCCGTTTGCGTTGAATGTGACAACTACTGTTCTTGTCGTAATCTTGAACGAATTCGAATGCAGAAGTGTTTCCGGACTAGTCGCTGCAGTTAGATTTTTACCATCATTAGAATAGTAGTAACTGCACTTCACTTTCAGTGCATATGTATAATCACCGGCTGCAAGAGTGTTGAACTTCAGATTATTATCCAGCGCAGTATTATAAACACTGTACGATTTTGTAGACAGTCCGGTTACGGACCCGGATGTAGCAGCTGTTCCGCTTGTCGCCGTCCCTTTATAAACATAGGAATACAGGGCGGATAATTGATTATACCTGCTGTTAACTGTCCCTTTTACATGAAACGTATCCCCTTGCGTAATACTGGAAGGATTCGTTGGACTTGCGAGAGTGATATCCGAATACAGCCACCCACTCCATGTTGAATCTCCGGCATATAAATAGCACTCCTTATTATTGTAAAGAACCTTATACCAATAATTCCCTGCGGAATTCTTAAGAATCGCAATAGCTTCAATTTTGTCGGAGCTCAATGTTGCGACATCATCAGATTCCTGGTTTGTTGCTCGTGAACATGGAAGTGTTTTCAGTGTAGTTTTATTCTTGATTTCTACGGTTCCGTGCGTAGGATATTCGGTGCATTGTGCCAGATAATTGCCGCTTCCGCTTGTTTTCCAATGCGCGTAAACGATAAAGTGACCTGACTTGACTGCCGTTGAAGAGGTAATTTTAGTCCCGCCACTTACCGCCGTATACCATCCGTCAAAGGTATACCCCGACCTGCTCGGCGTTGACGGCATGGTATAGTTTCCGCCATACTGTGAGGAAGTCGTTGCATGCAGGCCCCCGTTTTCCGGAACGAATTCGGTCGCAGTCGTTCCGTCCTCCAACTGCATTTCGGCAAGCCAGACCGTTCCCGCCGCATTGATATACGGGTGAATGTTTCTTCCATATGCTGTTGTTTTGTCCATCCGAACGGTATACTTCGCCCAGCTTGTTGTAAACTCTACAGAACGATAATTGGATGTACTCTCATAACCCCATCGGAAGTACATTTTAGTGCCAGCTTTGGAAGACTTCGCCCAGAAACTGAGAATCATAGTCTTGTTATCGCCGACAAATTGGTTTTCCGCGACGCTTCCCTGTGTCAGCGTATGAAACTGTAAATCCTTTCCGGAAGAGCCAGCCTTGGAATTGACGATCTTCAGCGAGTTATAGCCATTATGCTTGTTGGAACTGTCAATCGAAACAGTAGAAACCGAAGTGTCTCTGCTTTTCCAATAAGATGCATCCAACGAATTGAAATCGGATCCATAAAGATAGTTTTTTCCGCTGTAATTCAAAAACTCGTAAAGGTTATAGTTACTTTTTTTGACATTGTCGTTAAAATGGAAAGCTATCAATCTAGATTTTTGACCGCATTTTGAGCATGTAAAGCTATTCGGACGGCTTGACAATGTAATTGTGTAGTTTTTGTGATCGGTATTGCGCGCATAAATCTTTACCTGTGTATTGCTGAGGACATACGAAACGATTTCCGTGTGTATTCCCCAAAACCGGTGACCTGACTCATGCGTATTCTCTTTTTTGCAGACATAGAACAGAACGTCGCCTTTGGAAAGCTGATTTCCGGTCGGATCGTATATGATCGTTCCGATTTCTCCACCAAAGTTTCCGCTGTTATTCAGATACTCTGCAAGTCGTCCTGCACCTGTTTGGTTTACGCACGTCAAGCCGGCTTCACGAAGAACTGCCGAAACATAAGCGGCGCATTTGCCGTCTCTTACACCGGAAGTAAATTCATCCAAGATCGGTTCCATCGCATCGACCGCTTTAATGGGATCATAGGTATACTTCAGCGCCTTCGGCTCTGCATCCGTCTGATCGTCGGTATCATCCACGATCGCGAATGGATCGGTGAGCATTTCGTCGGGTTCATACTCACCAAACAGGTGACCGTCCGTGCAATCGTCATCGTGATCGTGCGATTCGCTCTCCGCATCGAGCACGAGCGTTTCACCGTCATCCGAAAATTCTTCCGCTGCGCTCGCGTCGCCGTCCGCAATTGCCGTCGGCAAAAGCGCAAGGCACATCAAAAGCGCAAGGATCATGGACAGGATTCTTTTCTTCATCATTGACCTCCTTATTGTGGCTTCTCGGCAGAACGATCTTGCATGCGTTAAAGATCCTCTGCCTCCCCATACGGTTTTATTATCTTTTTGAGAAGAAGGAATGTCAATCGGACATGTCAAATCCGCACGTTTTTATGTCGAATCCGCACGTCGCCCGTCCGTTCTGCGGGTCTGCAAAGCGGAAATGAATTGCGGCGAAGCCGCATGAATTGGCTTCACCGTGAATTGACCTGACGGTCATGAATGCAAAACAAAAGCGAGGATCGATTGACCCTCGCTTTGTGTTTGGTTCGATTATTCGATGATGCTTGCAACAACGCCGGAAGCAACCGT
>CALGGM010000161.1 GCA_937915925.1 uncultured Clostridia bacterium
CTATGCTCTTTTTGCAACCCTTTTTTACCTTTTCCCTAAGTTAACGTGATGAACCATTTTTTGATCCGATCATGACGTTTATATGCGGTATTGCAGTAGCAATCGGAATGTTGACGGTCATGACAGTACGTATTGTGAATAAGCACAAACAGAAAACCCGAGTGGCTTTATAAATTTGGATTTCTTTATAAAGCGGCTGCTACGGCCGCTTTTTCTATCTTTTGGATTCCCCTTGCGTTTTTTTGGAATATCGCGTATAATACTTCTATTCTATGACACAAGGCAGGTGGTACGACGGTGGACAGTAGTCCAAGTCCTCTTATACGGATGCTTTCGGAAGAAGTGGCAAATGCAGTGAAAAGCGGCAATTTCCGAAGCGTCATCGGACTGATCGTATTTTTCTTCGTGCTTTTGCTCGGCGGCGCATACTTTGCGGGGGCAGAAACCTCGCTTGCGTCCGTCAACCGTATCCGCATCATGAGCCGCGCGGACAACGGATCGAAGCGGGCAAAGCGCGTTCTATATATCTTAGACCACTTTGACGCGGCTCTGACGACCATCCTGATCGGCAACAACATCATGCACATCGGCTGCGCGTCTTTGTCCGCGCTGGTTGCTGCGCGCCTGAACTGGGGCAGCTTCGGCGCGACGATGATGTCGCTCGGCACGACGCTGATCGTCTTTCTTCTCGCGGAAATGATCCCCAAAACCATCGCAAAGGCATGCAACGAAAGCTTTGCGCTGTTTGCTGCGCCGTCTCTGCGGTTTTTGATGCGCGTTTTGTATCCGCTGAACTTCGTCTTTACGTCGCTGACCGACGGCATCAAAAAGCTGTTCCGCGTGAAGGACGAGGAGGAGCCGACCGTCTCCGAGGAGGAGCTTCACGACATCATTGAAACGCTCGACGAAAAGGACGACATCGACGAGGACACGGCGGATCTCATGCAGTCCGCGCTCGACTTTACCGAAACGCCGGTGGGCGAGGTGTTCGTGCCGCTTTCCGAGGTGGAGACCGTGACCATCGGCATGCACCCGAGCGAGATCGTCAAGATCATCGAGAAGACAAACCACAGCCGTCTGCCGGTCAAAAACCGTGAGGGCGAGATCTGCGGCGTGGTGCAGATCCGAAAATATCTAAAGGAATATCTGAAGCGGCAGGGACACGTTTCGCTGGCGCGCGTGATGGATAAGCCGTACTATGTGACGGTCGGCACGCCGATCGACGAGCAGCTTGCCGGTATGAGCAAGGCGAAAACGCATATCGCGATCGTCAAGGGCAACGACGGGAACGTGCTCGGCATCTTAACGGTCGAGGACATTCTGGAGGAGCTCGTCGGCGAGATCTACGACGAGGACGACGTCGGAGGTGAGACCAATGAGTAACACGCTTCGATACATTCTGATCGTCGTCTGCATTGTCCTGTCCGCGATGTTCTCCGGCGCGGAGATCGCGTTCATGCAGCTGAATCCGACCAAGCTCAAAAAGGAAGCCGAGGAGAAAAACAGCAGACTTGCGAAGCTTGCGCTGCGCTTCCGCGAACGGTTCGATTCCGGGCTCATTGCGATCCTGATCGGCAACAATCTTGTGAACATCGGTTCGTCTTCGATCGCGGCGGCGCTGGCGATCGCGCTGATGGGCGAAAGCGGCGCATGGGTCGCGACGGCGATCATGACCGTGCTGATCATCACGTTCGGCGAGATCCTTCCAAAGATCTTTGCGTCCGAGCGCGCGGAGGGCTTTGCAAAGCTCGTCGTGCTCCCGATCAGCGCGCTGTGGCTTTTGCTGTTCCCGCTGATCTGGGTTTTGGAAAAGTTCTTAAAGTTGCTTTCCGGCATCTGGAAAGGCAGCGAAAGCGACGATTCCGTGACCGAGGACGACATGGAAACGATCCTCGACACCGTGGAGGACGAGGGCGTCGTCGACGAGGACACGGCGGACCTTCTGCAGTCGGCGTTCGATTTCGACGAGGTGCTGGCGTATGAGGTCATCACGCCGCGCGTCGATCTCGTGGCGATCGATCTGGAGGACGCGCGCGAGCAGCAGATGAAGATCGCATTTGCCTCGCCGTTCACGCGCATTCCGGTCTATTACGGAACGCCGGATAACATGGTCGGCATTCTGCATCTGAACCATTTCTATAAGGCGCTCGTCGAGGACCCGGACGTGCCGATCAAAAAACTGTTGATGCCAGTTACCTACGTGCATAAGACGACGCCGCTGCCCGACGTGCTCGATACGATGCGCCGCAAAAAATGCCACATGGTCGTGGTTACCGACGAATACGGCGGCACGATGGGAATCCTCACGATGGAGGACGTGCTCGAACAGCTCGTCGGCGAGATCTGGGACGAGTCCGACGTGATCGAGGAGGAGTTCGTGGAGGTCGGCGAAAACCGCTATGAGGTCGACGGCGACATGCGGCTTTCCGATTTCCTTGACGAGTTCGACAAGGAGGAAGAGGATCTCGACGACGACAACGCAACGGTCGGCGGATGGGCGATGGAACAGCTCGGCGGCTATCCGAAGCTTTACGACAGCTTCACCTACGAGGACCTGACCGTGACGGTGACCAAGAAGGAGCGCATGCGCATCCTGCGGCTGCTTGTCGAGCAGGATCCGGAGTGGGTCGATGAGGAAGAAGACGAGGAGTGATCATCCTCCGGGGAGGATGATCAACGATATCAATCCCTGACGGGATTGGCGATATTCCCCGAGGGGAGCGATATGTCTGCGACGCGATATGCCCTGCGGGGCGCGAGGGATTGATATCATATCGCACGCACTGGAAGTGCGTATATCGCATTCCAAAGTGGAATATATCGCGTTTTGCGAAGCAAAACATATCGCTGATACCAAGAATCTTAGCGTACGAAGAGGTATTCAAGCTATGAACGGAAAAACAATCCGCGAACTTGCGATAGAATTGACAGTTGCGGTTTCGGAGATTTGTGATTCTATTGATGGAAAAGCGGTAATCAAAAATCAACTGTTGCGCAGTTGCTCATCAGTTGGCGCAAATGTACATGAAGCTAAGTATGCACAAAGCGATGCGGATTTCATTAACAAGTTAGAGATTGCTTTAAAGGAATGCTATGAAACAGAGTATTGGCTGGAAGTATTGTTCCGTGTACATATGCTTTCTGACAAACAGTATAAAGAACTGATATCGAAAAGCGGAGTTATTCGGAGGAAAATTATTGCTTCGGTTACAACTGTCAAAAATCGCATGAAAGACGGAAAAGAGAACGAAAACGATGAATGACGTATGGAATCATCTGTACTGCGCAGCAAAAGCGGTACAGAACGATCGGCAGATCTCGGAATATGTGACTGCCGGAGGCGTCAGTGCGGCGATCCAATCGGCTTCGGGAAAGATCTACACCGGCGTTTGCGTAGACACCAGCTGCACGCTCGGCATCTGTGCCGAACGAAACGCGATCTTCAACATGCTGACGAATGGCGAGCAGGAGATCAAAAAGGTGCTTGCGATCATGCCGGACGGACGCTGCGGAGCGCCGTGCGGCGCCTGTCGGGAATTGATGGTGCAGCTTATGCCGAAGACCTATCGGGACATTGAGATTCTGGTGGATCATGAAACCGGACGCGTGATGAAGCTTGGCGAACTTACGCCGGAGTGGTGGATATGAAACGCATCATGGTGATCGGCAGTCCGGGTAGCGGGAAGAGCGTGTTTTCCGTTAAGCTGCAGGAAAAGACCGGGCTGCCGCTTTACCATCTCGACAACATCTGGTGGAAGCCGGACCGCACGCACGTGTCGCGCGAGGAATTCGACGCGGCGCTTTTTGCGATCCTCGAACGGGACGAATGGATCATTGACGGAAGCTACAGCCGCACGTTCGAACCGCGTATCAAAGCATGCGATACGGTGATCGATCTCGATTACGACACGGACGTATGCATGGAGGGGATCGTAAACCGCGTCGGGCAGGCGCGACCGGACATCCCGTGGACCGAACAAACGCTCGATCCGGAGCTTGTGGAGCTCGTGAAAACCTATAAGATGCGCAACGGTCCCGTGCTTTCCGAGCTATTCCGCAAATACCGGGATAAGGACATTCACATCTTCCGCACCCGCGAAGAAGCGGAGGAGTGGCTAACAAAAAACTTTTGAAATCCTTGCAGCATTTTGCCGATTTGCCGTGTCTAATTAAAGAGAGGAAACTCATTTTGACAGATTCGGGAGGATGAAGATGGGACTGTTTTCACAGCAAACGCAGGCGGAAAACCGCGGCAACGCGAGGTTTTCGTACAAAAAGTATTATCCGATCCGCAAGATGATCTTTCATAGCTTTGCGGAAAAATTCAACAGCGACATGCTGATCCAGGATGTTGCGAACATGATGATGTTCGGCGACACGCAGCCGGCGACCGTCAGCTCCGTGCTGCCGCTGACCGTGATCGCGTACTCCGACGAGATGGACGCGGTCGTGCGGCTGCGGTTTCCGGACGAGCTTGCCGCGCAGTACGATCTGAAGGTCGGCACGCGGCTTGTGACCTCGTGTGTGTACGCGCCGAACACGTACGATAACATGGCAAAGGACGTGTTCATCGGCGAGCGGTACACGGGAAATTACAGCGACTTCATTCCGATCGTGCAGCTGTTCCTCGCAAAGAAGGACGACGAGATCCGTTCGCGCACGGCGCTGTTCGGCGAGGACGTATGGGCGCGGGTTGAAGCGCTCGGAAAGGCATACGTTGAACAGCATCCGAATCTAATGAGGGACGGGTTCGCGTATTTCAAAAAATAACAATACCTTTTTCAGAGGGGGCACAGCCCTCTTTTTCTTTGCGGAAAAGATTGTCGAACGCAAATCGGGCACTTGACTTTTTCGGCGCGGCGCAATACAATTATTATGAACGTGTTCATTATGGAGGACATATGGAACGCAGAAACGGAAGGAAACAGAGAAGGATCCTGTGGATCGTGATCCCCGCCGCCGTTCTGGTGCTGCTTCTTTGCGCAAGCCTCATCTATCTCGAACGCTATTATCATGCCGATGAGGAGGCGATCGCCGCGTTTTCGGCGGATCGCACGGTGGAGGAGCGCACGCTTGCGGGCGGAGAAACGGTGTTTGATCCGGGCGGCGCAACCGTCGGACTGATCTTTTATCCGGGCGGAAAGGTGGACGAGGCAGCGTACGTTCCGCTGATGCGCGCGATCTCTTCGAAGGGGATCCTTTGCGTGCTGTGCAGGATGCCGTTTCGCCTCGCGGTGCTTGATTCTCACGCCGCGGATGGGGTGCGGGAAGCGCTTCCGGAAATCGCGCACTGGTACATCGGCGGGCATTCCTTGGGCGGCGCGGTCGCTTCGATCGAGGTCAAGGCGCACCCCGACACATACGAAGGCATGCTCCTGCTCGCGTCGTATTCCAACGAGGATCTTTCAACCGAAGCCCTTCGCGTGCTCTCGATCTACGGAAGCGAGGACGGCGTGTTGAATCACGAAGCGTATGAGCAGGCAAAGGCGAAGCTTCCGGACGGCGTTGCCGAAACGGTGATCGAAGGCGGCTGTCATGCCGGATTCGGCATGTACGGCGCGCAGGACGGCGACGGCACGCCCGCGATCACAAGCGAAGAACAGATCCGGATCGCGACGGAGCTGATCGCGGATTGGATCGATAACGGAGGTCGGTATGCCGAAAATCCTTGACAGCATGCGGGAGCAGCTTCTGACGGCGGCAAGGAGGCAGATCGAAACCTGCGGTTACGCAAGGACGACGATCCGCTCCGTTGCGGCGGAGTGCGGGATCGCGGTCGGAACGGTGTATAATTACTTTCCGTCCAAGGATATGCTGATCGCAACGTTTTTGTCCGAGGACTGGCTTGCCTGCATCGAGGCGATCGCGGCGCACGGATCGGACGACGCGAAGACGCATCTTCGCCGCATCTATGACGCGCTGCGCGGATTCTCACAGCGGCACAATGCGCTCTTTTCGGACGCGGACGCGGAAAAAACATATCAGCGTGCCTTCGGAACGCGGCACAGACAGCTTCGGGACCAGCTTGCGAGGTTGATCCTGCCCGTGTGCGGCGGCGATCCGGACGGTGCGTTCCGATCGGAATTCATTGCGGAATCCCTTCTGACGTGGACAATGGAGGGGAAGCCGTTTGAAGATATTTACGCCATTGTAAAAAGACTGATCAAAGAGGAAAGAGAGGAACTATGAAATGAGCAGCTTTGAAAACCTGCGTATCGTTGACAACTTCTACCAGACGTCTCTGTATTTCCCGATGCCGACCGTCGTCATCAGCACGCTGTGCGAGGACGGCAGCACGACGCTCGGACCGTATTCGCTGGTGCAGCCGTACTATGTGGCGGGCAAGGATTACTACGCCATGCTGCTGTGCTGCCGCAACTCGTCCAATACGGCGCAGAACATCCTGCGCGACGGCAAGTGCGCGATCAACTTCATCGACGACAATCCGAAGAGCTTCAAGGAAGCGGTAAAGCTCAGCTGGCCCGGCGACAAGCCCTCCGACAAGATGCCGAAGTGCAACTTCCGTCTTGAAAAGAGCATGATCGAGGAGCAGACGGGCGAGAAGCGTCCGATGGTGCTGACCGACGCGATCGAAGCGATCGAGTGCACATGGATGCGTAACTTAGACGGCGCGGACAAGGATCAGCCCGGCGAGCTCAACGGCTATGAACCGCCGTATCACGACTTCAACGGGATCACGTCGAAGTTCGGCGCGCACTTTATTCTTCGGGTCGATAAGATCCTCATGAAGAAAAAGTACAGCGACGCGATCATCAACGGCGTGAAGGCAAAGGATTTCCCGCCGCTGCCGGTCGATTACGGCTATCGCGATTCCAAGAACTTCTGGTTCCACAGAAAGACCAGAATGCGCGCGGAGCTTCTGCAAGTCAGAAAGGCGACGCTGCAGTCGGTCCGTTACGCCGCCGACCGCGCGGACGATAAGGTGAAGTTCACCGACGACGCGCTCGAAACGATCCTCGGCGTGCCGCGCGTGTTCCTGCCGCTCGTGCTGAAGGGCTGCGTGGACTGGGCAAAGGAGAATAACGTCGAGCTCGTCACCGCCGAGCACATGAAGATCATCAACGAT
The DNA here is from genome assembly GCA_937915925.1 of uncultured Clostridia bacterium. Lineage (GTDB taxonomy): Bacteria > Bacillota > Clostridia > Christensenellales > CAG-138 > UBA3792. The sequence goes on from CALGGM010000161.1 coordinate 7,088, forward strand.
AAGCGTGCAAAAGAAAAGAACGCAAAGAAATAAGGAGGCAGTATGAAGGTTTTATTGGCAGGCGCATTCGGAAACTTAGGCGCAGAAATTTTGAAGGTCCTTTGCCGTGAGGGGCATGAGGTGATCGCGGCGGATCTCAAGGAACGTCCGGTAGAAGGCACGGAAGGCAAGTATCGCTTCGTCTCCATCGACGCGACGGAGTATGTGACCATGAAGGGCATTTGCGACGGCGTTGACGTCGTCATCACGACGATGGGACTGACCGGCGCGTCCACAAAGTTCACGTCCTATGACATCGACTATCAGGGCAACATGAACCTGTATAAGGTTGCGCAGAAGGCGGGCGTCAAGAAGTTCAATTACATCTCCGTCATTTCCTGCGACGAGCCCGGCGCGGAAAAGGTGCCGATGCTGCACGCGAAGTACATGGTGGAGCAGGAGATCAAAAAGCAGCCGATGGACTGGGTCATCTACCGTCCGACTGGTTACTTCTATGACATCTGCAAGGTCTTCAAGCCCTATGTGGATAAGGGCGAGATGCAGCTTTTGAAGGGCTTCGGCAAGGTCAAGGCGAACGTCGTCGACTGTCCGGACTTCGCCGAGTTCATCGTTGCGCACATGGACGACACGAACGTCACCTATAACGTCGGCGGCAAGGAAACCTATACCTACGAGGAGATGGCGGACATGTGCTTCAAGGCGGCGAACAAGCCCTTGAAGATCAAGTGGGCGCCGATCTGGCTGTTCGGAATCTTAGCGAATCTTCCGAAGATCAAGAAGGCAGGCAAGCACGACATCATCCTGTTCTCGAAGTGGACGCTGAGCCATGACCTCGTCGGCGATACGAAGGTCGGCGATAAGAGCTTTGCCGAATACATCAGGAACTATTTTAAGGAGGCATAAGATGGGCTGGATGTATCTTGGCATTATCTGTGCGGTTTGCGCGGTCTGCTGTGCGATCGGCTTCAAAAAGTTCGTATGGTTCCTGTCCATCGGCTACGGCTTCGCGATCATCGGCGGCGGGATCACGGTCCTGATCTTTGCGCTCGCAAACGGCTGGGCGAACGGCGCGATCCTTTTGCTCATTCTGCAGACGCTCCTGTTCATCGCGTACGGCGCGCGGCTTTCGGGCTTCCTGCTGTTCCGCGAGCTCAAGAACAAGGCGTATCAGAAGACGCTGAACGAGGACGCGGGCGGCGCGAAAAAGATGCCGGTCTTCGTGCTCGCGACGATCTGGATCATGGTCTCCGTACTCTATACCGCACAGGTATCGCCGGTGTTCTATCGCTATTATAACGTCGGCGTCGGCACGAAAGCGGCGCACGACTGGATCGTCCCGATCGTGGGCATGGTGATCTCGCTCTGCGGTCTGCTTCTTGAAACGGTCGCGGACAAGCAGAAGTCTGCGCAGAAGAAGGAGAATCCGAAGATGGTCGCAACGAAGGGACTGTATAAGATCGTTCGCTGCCCGAACTATTTCGGCGAAATCCTCTTCTGGACGGGCGTGCTCGTATCCGGCTTGACCGCGCTGAACGGCGTCGGACAGTGGATCGTCGCGATCCTTGCATGGGTCTCGATCGTATACATCATGTTCAACGGCGCGCAGCGGCTTGAAAAGCGTCAGAACGAGCGCTACGGCAATGATCCTGTTTATCAGGCGTATGTCCAAAAGACGCCGATCATTCTGCCGCTTGTGCCGATCTATCACCTCAACAAGCAGAAATAACGCAGGGGGATAGGGGTAATGAAGGAATTTACCGTGACCATGGCGCTGGTGGATTTCATTCCGGTAGCGCTGTTTGCCGCCGCGGCTGTGATCCTGATGCGCGATCTTTATAACAAGATGAGCAAGGGCGCGTTCGCGCTGTTTGCCGCAGGCACGATCGACGTGGTGTTTGCCGGCTCCATGAAGGCGCTGTATAAGCTCCTGTATGCGGCAGGCGTGTGCGATTTCACGCCGCTCTCCGACATGTTCTTTCCGGTACAGTCGGTGGGCTTCCTGCTTGCGGGGCTCGGCATGCTCGCCATGCTGCTGCATAAGCAGAAGGAAACGGCGCTGTCCGCCGCCGCGCCCGCAGCGTTCAAGGGCACGTTCCTCTTTGTGGGGTACATGGTCCTTGGACTCGGGATGATGACCGTGGTGCTGTCCGTGCTTTCCAAGAAGCTCAAAAAGCCGTGGCTCATTGTGCTGTTCGTGCTGGCATGGGTGCTGATGCTTGCGATGGGCTATCTGTCCTCGCGCGATTTTGCTCAGGCGTCGATGAACTGGATCGCGCAGGGGGTCAATATCGCGGGACAGGGCGTGTTCCTGCTCGGTGCGGCGCTTGCGCATAAAAACGGGCTTGCAGAGCTTCGGCTGCATGGAGGTGAAACGGTATGACAGAAAAACTGCTTGCGCTCCTTAAAGAGCGCTTTCCGCTGACCGAAACGGACGTCGGCGCGTATCGCACGCTCAAGGCAAAGGACCTGACGTTCGCCGTCCGCGCGTATGCGGCGAAAGGGCTCGGGCACGTCTCCGTCATGCAGGCGAAGGGCTTTTTCGGCCTGATGAAGATGGACACGCTGATCGTGAATCCCAAGGAGATCGATCTGCCGCTTCTGTCCTACGACCGCATTCTTGCGATGGGCAACGATACGCTGATTGTTGAGCTGTACGACACGGCAGTCGAACCGCTTGATCTGACCGCGCTGAACGTCGTGAAAACAAAGTATCAAGATCTACCGGAGCGCGATCCGGGCACACATTGGTACGACGCGATCCGGCTTCCGGAAAGCATATCCAAGAAGGGAAAGAAGCTGTCACAACAGTTTGACGCGATGACAGCGGACTTTGCGGCGGCATACCTGTCGCTGCCGGCAAAGCCGGTCACGGATCCCGAAAAGAAGCGCGAAAAGACGAACGCCTATGTGGAAGGACTTCTGGAAAACGGCGGACCGTCCACCGACGTGTTCAAGAAAGCGCTCGGCGAGGAAAAGACCGCGGAACTGTTCCGCTCCGTGCTGTTCGGCACGAATGGATAAGGAGGAAATATGCGAGACGTTCTGATCAAGATCTGTCCCATTGCGATTTGGTTCATCGTTGTGGGTGAAATCGTCATTGCGGCGCTCCTGTTCGGACTGTCCGCAAAGAAGAATTCTAAAATTGCGCGCTGGTCCGGCATTCTGACGCTCGGTCTCATTCTGGACGCGGCGATCATCGGACTCGGATCGCAGCTGACGCCGGAAGCACTGCAAACGGTGAGCCCCGTTCGCTTTATCGCGCATGGGCTTCTGATCCCGCTGCTGTTCCCGATCATGGGGTATTCACTGAACTTCAAAAAATTCCTGATGTTCATCGTGTGGTCGTTTACGCTGGTGCTGATGGTCCTGGGCGTGCTGCAGGCGGTGAAAACGCCGCTCGTGCCGGAAACGATCGCAAACGTCACGCGCATGAAGGCAGGGGAAGGCACGCCGAAGTGGGCGGATACGGTCAGTCGGATCCTGTCGTTCGGTACGGTCATCCCCATGATGATCGTCGGGATCATCGTGTGGATCAAGGAGAAGACGCCGCATCTGTTCCTGGCGGGATTCCTGATGTTCGCGTTTTCCGCGCTCGGTCCCGCAACGGGCAACACCGACCTGATCTTCTTTATCAGCATGTTCGGCGAGATCCTGATGGTGCTGTTCCTGTACCTGTACGCGCGCGCAAAAGCCAAACGCCGCGCAGGATAAACGCAGTAAAACCAACCCGATACTATCGGGAACAGAATCAAATACAAAGAATATCGGAGAGAGCAAATGCTTTCTCCGACTTTTCTATTCGCCCTGCTGTTTGTTCTCCGCGCCTTCCGTCGCTTTGGTCAGCAACCTGCCGAATCGCAGCGGATGACGATAACAAAGAAACATGGAAAACGCCTGAGACGCATTCGGACAGATGACGAATCTTTTCGAGTGGATATGCTTTGCAAATCCCTCGCCGACCTTCTGCACGCTTGCCTTGAACTCCTTCGGGATCGGCAAGCCGGAAGCAGAGCCGGTATCGGTCAGCGGCGGATGAAACAGATGGACCGTGATCCCATAGCGTTCGTTTTCGATGGCAAGACATTTTGCCAGCGCTTCGATCGCGCCTTTGGACGACGCGTACGGCGAAATGTTCTTAAACCCGGTCACGCCGACGCCCGAGCTTGTAAAGATCAGCCGTCCGCGCTTCGCCTCCCGCATGAACGGCAAAACCGCCTTGGCAAGCCGCAGCGCGCCGTAAAAGTTCACATCCATCACTTTCCGATAGGTCTCTATATCCGTATCCGGTTCGCTTTCGAATGTGCACAGGCAGGCGTTATGGATCGCGACGTCGACGGATCCGAAACGATCATATGCTTCTCGCACACCCTCGAAAACGGACTGCAAATCTCTGGCGTCCGCCTTGAAAACGAGCAGTCGATCCGGAAAGCTTTCCGTCAATGCGGAAATGTGCTCTGTCCGAATATCCAGTACGGCAACCCGGTTTCCGCGTTCCAAAAGACTTTGCGCCATATAATAACCGATCCCGGAATCGGCGCCGACGATCACGATATCAGACATTTTCCTTTCCTCCCAATTGCTTTATGATCGTGTTGATATACGCATGCGCTTCCGTGCGGAACGCATCTTTTCTTTCCTCTGTAAGAGCGCCGTTCAAAAGATGCCTGAAAATGAGCATCGTGATGTTTGCATAATAGTTGCGCCCCATTTGCGCGGCGTCTGCTTCCGGGATCACTCCGACCTTTGCAAGCATCAGAAACGCGGACGTTTCGATTCTGTACGGTTCTGTAAACAGCCACCGTTCATACGCTTCCCGTATCTGCTCGTCATGGAACTGTTCGATCATCATCAGCCGCATCAGCTTGTTGCAGAACGGATCGAACAGGTATTGATCGAAAAAGTACGTATCCATCCAATCGAAAGAGGGAGGTGTCTCACCGGTCATCGATGCGGATCGAAAGACCGCAAGCAGAGCGTTTACGTGATCTTCAAATCGGTTCAGCAGGGAATCGAGAATGTCCCGCTTATTTTTGAAATGGTAGTAAACGGAGCTTTCCTTGATGCCGACCTCCCTGCAGACGTCCCGGATCGAGACGGCTTCATATCCGGAATCGGCGAACAGCGTAAGCGCCGTATCCATGATTCGTTCCCTTGTGTCCATCGGCTCCTCCAAAACCTAACAAGTGTTAGGTAGAGTATACCTAACACTCGTTAGATTGTCAAGCCGTTTTTATTTGGTTTTCGGACGAAAGATCAGCGCGGCAAGCCAGCCGAACAGGATCGCGGCGGAAATACCTGCGGCGGTTGCCGAAAGACCGCCGGACAGCGCGCCTAAGACACCGTGTTCCTTTGCACCTTCGATCGCGCCTTTCGCAAGCGCATTGCCGAAGCCGAGCAGAGGAACGCTTGCGCCCGCGCCGGCAAAGTCGACAAGCGGCTGATACAGTCCGAGCCCGCCGAGCACCACGCCGAGCACCACGAACAGCACAAGGATGCGTGCGCTCGTCAGCCGCGTATACGACAGAAGCAGCTGACCGACCGTGCAGATCGCGCCGCCGATCAGAAATGCCCAAAGATACTGCATCAGTCCCTCCGTTCCAGCACGACCGCGTGCGCAATGCCCGGGATGCTTTCGCCCTGCATGCCGGAGGTCGGGCTCATCAAAGCGCCGGTTGCCAAGAACAGCATGCGGTTGACGTCGCCGCGCTCGATGCGCGAAAGAAGCTCCGCAGCGAGAACGACCGCCGAACAGCCCGCGCCGCTGCCGCCGCACGAAAACCCCTGCTCCTCACGGTAGATGCTCGCGCCGCAATCGAGATAGCGCCCTTCAAGATCGAGCCCGTACTTCTTTCCGAGCTCTGAAAGCATTTCGCTTCCGAACGTGCCGAGATCGCCCGACACGATCAGATCGTAATCGTCCGCCCCGATGTCCTCCATATGCGCCAGTATGGTATCGCAGCAGGCAGGAAAATTTGTCAAGTAGCGAAAAACAAATTATTTTACCGCATATATAATACCATATTAACGTAATAACATAAGAAAATGGACGATTTCGGCAGTTTTTGGGCATCTGAAGCACGTCTCAAAAACACGCAAAAAATGCCCGTAATCATCCGATCATGGGCATTGAAAAGGTCAGACTGTTTTGATTTTAAGTGCGTAAATACCGCTGACTGCGGCTGCTCGGCTTGTCGGGGTGTTCCATCCGGACAAGTCCCTGCTCAATCGCGGGGACGAGGTAGTTTCTGCGGAAGCCGTCGCGCGAGCTGAGGTGCAGAAGCTCCATCAGCGACTTTGCCGTATAGGGGACGTCGAAATCCATCACGGACAGCAGGCGGTTCATCTGCTCACTGATTTCGCTTTCCGACTGCAGGCGCTTTTGCACATCGTCAAGCGACTCGTTGATCTTTGTCAGCATGAACTCCACGAACACGGTGCAGTTGCCGGAATGATTGCAGGCGTCGATCGCGTCATAGTAGCCCTGCGTGAATTCTTCGATCCGGCTTTCGATCGGGATATCGCGGAAGATCGGATTCCATTGCGACAGGAGCGCCGTCTGCCAAAGCCGTGCCATGCGTCCGTTTCCGTCCTTGAACGGGTGAATGAAGACGAATTCGTAATGAAAGACGGAGGAGAGAATCAGCGCATGGAGGGAATCCTGACTGTTTTTCATCCAATCAAACAGATCGTGTATCAGCTTCGGCACAAGATCGGGCGGGGGAGCGACAAAGATGCAGCGATCCCCATTGAATACGCCCTCGTTGCCGGTACGAAACATCCCGGACTCGTCGACGATCTTATCTGTTATGATGCCGTGGATGCGCTTCAGATCGTCGATGCTGTACGGATCGAAGGAGCCAAGCTCCTTGTATGCGGCAAAGGCGTTCTGGACTTCCAGGATTTCCTTTTCCGGACCGACGACGGCTTTGCCATTCAGCACGCCGCGGACGTCTTCAAGAGACAGGGAGTTTGCCTCGATCTTTAATGAAGAATGAACGGAGCGAATCCGGTTGTTATGGCGCAGGTGCGGATGCGTTTCCATCAATCTGCTGCCGTCGATCCGTCCGACTTTTTCTGAAATCTGAGATACGCTTCGCAGCATATCATTCGTAATGGCATATGGTGGTTCGTACATATCGTGTACTCCTTTTCACTTTCAAAATCATTATAACACAGGTTTGCACAGTAATCAACATCTTACACACTAACTTGCATACTTTCTTACACATAGAATAAACGATAGGTGTTACGCGACAGGCAGTGCGGCATTCTTGTTCGATTCGATGTATTCAAGCAGATATTCGTATTCCACCTGAAAGCGGGGGACGATGCGGATTGAATGATCCTCATTCACATAGATCGCTTCGATCAGCTCCGTAACGATCGGACGGGAGAGTTCCGAAACCGTCTGAAACTTTCTGAAATGCGTAATAAAGGCGTTTTCCTCGACCGGACGGTTCTCTGCCTTCTCGATGCTCTTTTTGAGATTCTCGATCGATTTGTCAAGCGTCGAAACGGTTTCCTGCAGATTCGTTTTCAGTGTAAGGTATTCTTCCTGCGTGAGGATTCCGTTCTTCCAATCCGGATAGAGATCCAGCATGGCGCGCATGCTTTTGTCGCGTTCCGCCTGCTGTGTGTGCAGCGTTTTTTGGAGATGCGACGCGCTTTTCTTTTCCTTCTGTGCGTTGTTGATTGTTGCAACGACCTGTTCCAATCCGACGGCAAGACCGGCAAGATATTCAATACAGCTTTTCACAGCTGTCTCCAGTTGATCGATGCGGATCGAATGATTGGAACACGCCGATTTCTTCATCTTGCGTGTGGTAGCACAGCGGTAGTACACATACGTCCCGTAGGGCAGGACGTTCGTCTTTTTGTTCATGACGCGGTGGCAGTCGGCGCAGCGCACCAGACCCGCGAACAGATCGGCTTGGTGCTTCTCGGTGGAGCGCCGGATGCCGTGACAGAACTGCGACTGTGCAAGATCGTACATCTCTTGTGTGATGATCGCCTCATGCATGTTGTCGACCACATACCAGTCTTCCTTCGGGCAGGCGCGCAGCGTCTGATCCTTATAGCTGACGATGCGATGCCGTCCCTGGATCATTTTTCCGGTATAGACCTCGTTCTGCAGAATGCGCCGGACGGAGCTGTCCGGCCAAAGCCCGTCGCCGTTCTTGTTCGGATGCTGAAAATTCATACCCTTTAGCTTTTTGTATGCGGAAGGATTGGGAATGCCCATCTCATTCAGATCCTTTGCGATGCCGATGATGCTGCGTCCCTGTAAGAATTTCTCATAAATCAGCTTCACGATCGGCGCGGTCTCCGGGTCGACGACCAGCTTGTGATAATCGTTCGGGTCTTTCAGATAGCCGTAGGGGGAGAAGGAGCCGATGAATTTGCCCTGCTGCCGGTTGACGTTCAGCGTCGCGCGGATATTGACCGATGTCGTTGCCGAAACGCTCTCATTGATGACATTCGTTATGCCGAGCGTGATACAGTTGGTCGCCGCCGAGGACGCGGACGCTGTCAGCGAATCATAGTAGTTGTTGCAGGCAATGAAGCGCACGCCGAGCCGGACAAAGTCCTCGGTGATCAGTGTGCCGCCCTGATTGGCGTTGCGTCCGAAGCGCGACAGGTCTTTGACGATCACGCAGTTGACCGCACCGGCGCGGATGTCCTGCATCATGCGCTGAAAGCCGGGACGGTCGAAATTCGTGCCGGTCCAGCCGTCGTCAACGTAGCAGTCATATTCAATGATGTCGGGATGCTGTTTCAGGTATTCGCGCAGAATTTCGCGCTGGGACGAAACAGAATTGCTTTCGCCCTTCAGTTCATCTTCGCGGGAAAGGCGGATGTACAGACCGGCAGACCAAATGCGTACCGGCGCGACGGGCGGTTGATAATAGGATTCGTATTGTTTTTTCATGCTGTTGTACCTCCGAAAGAATGACGGCAACAGCAATATCGGGGTTTTCCCCAGTATAGCATGCCGCCGTCATTTTATCCAGTGTTTTTTATAATGAAAATTTTGTCAGGAATTCAAAAGCCCCCGTGCCAACGCATCCGAGAAACGTATATCGCCGCCTTTGTCAAGCTTTACGATGATCGGTCCGACCTTGAACAGATATGGATTCTTTATCTGCGAAACAAAATCCAGAAACCGCTCCCGAAGGGGAAGGGAACGGTCGATCGTAACGTCGCGCAGATCGACGAGATCATCTATATCATAAGCCGCGGGATCAACCTCCTGCATCCTTCTAAGATCCTCTTTTGTGAGCATCGAGTCACCTTACCTTTCTCTACCATCCATTGTTGCCAACTTTTCCGGCAGTTATTCCGGACGACAATGCTTGAATTTGATGTATGCATTTTTCATTTCCTTTCTGTATTTGTTTGGTGAACATTCCCGCAGCGTTGCGGTGCGAAACAGTTATACAAAGGCAGCAGCTTATCGTTCAGCTGTATAACGCGGTTTCTCCTTTCGGTCGAGCATGTTCAGCACGTCCTCCGGAAGCTGATCGAGAACGCGATGCGCGCGGCGCTGCCACTCCTTTAGATCCTCGGCGCGGTTCGCCGTTTCCTCCAAAAGCTCGCTCATTTGCACATACTCGTCGTTCTGCTGTGCGATCGTTTGACTCTGCTCTGCAACCTCTGCTTCCAGCTCGCGCTTTGCCTTTTCCAGTTCACGGACGTACGTTTCCGTGCTCTGCATCTGCCCTGCAAGCGAATAGCAGACCGGCAGCATCTGTCCGATCAGCTTCAGCGCATCGTCGCGTTTCTTGCCGGCGTTGAACACCGTGACCGTTTTCAGCGCTTCCTCCAGCCGACCGTAGCTTTTCGAGAGATCCTTCGCCATGCGGAACTGATACGCCGGAATGTGCTTTCGGTGCGTGATCCGGCGCGGCAGTCCGCGCGACAGGGCGGGGTAGCGCTCTGACATCCATGCGTGAAACTCGTCCTGCCACTTGGAAAGCCCCTGCG
>CALGGM010000162.1 GCA_937915925.1 uncultured Clostridia bacterium
CTTTCCTCTCCTTTTTTGTCATTTAAGCTTTGTCCAAATTTATTATACCACTTTCGCTTTGCTCAGGATGACACGCGAGGGGGATTTGCGAAGCGAAGAGGGGTTGTGCGATATTTTCGGGGCGTCCGGAGGACGCCCTCTACGAATTGCTGTGCAATCTTGATTGCCGGAAATCGGGTATCGGAAAGAACGAGACAATAAACGAACCGTAGGGGGCGTCCTCCGGACGCCCCGTCAAGACCCATAGCAGCGAAAAAGCCCCGCATGAAGCGGGGCTTATGTGATACGGGGCTTATAATCCCATTTCCTTCTTCACTTCGCCGAAGCACTTGACGGCGAAATCGAGGTCCTCCTTGGTGTGACCCGCGGAGATCTGCGTGCGCACGCGCGCCTTGCCCATCGGAACGACGGGGTAAGAGAAGCCCGTTACGTACACGCCTTTCTCGAGCATGCGGTTTGCGAACTCCTGCGCGACCTTCGCGTCGTAGAGCATGATCGGAACGATCGGATGCTCGCCGGGCAGCAGGTCAAAGCCGAGCTTTTCCATTTCCTTGCGGAAATAGTTCGCGTTCTCGTGGACGCGATCGCGAAGCTCCGTGGACGCTTCGAGAAGGTCGATCGTCTTCATCGTCGCGGCGCAGATCGCGGGCGCGAGGGTGTTACTGAAGAGATACGGACGGGAGCGCTGACGGAGCAGGTCGATGATCTCCTTGCGCGCTGCGGTGTAGCCGCCGGACGCGCCGCCGAGCGCCTTACCGAACGTGCCCGTGATGATGTCAACACGACCCATGACGCCGCAATGCTCCGCGGTGCCTCTGCCGTGCTCGCCCATGAAGCCGACCGCGTGCGAATCGTCGACCATGACGAGCGCGTCGTACTCTTCCGCGAGGTCGCAGATGCCCTTCAGGTTTGCGATATAGCCGTCCATGGAGAACACGCCGTCGGTCGCGATCAGCTTGATGCGGCAGTCCTTGGCTTCCTCGAGCTTTGCTCTGAGGTCTTCCATGTCGTTGTTGTGATATCTGAGGCGCTTTGCCTTGCACAGACGCACGCCGTCGATGATGGAGGCGTGGTTCAGCTCATCGGAGATGACCGCGTCCTCGGGTCCTAAAAGTGTCTCGAAAAGACCGCCGTTTGCGTCGAAGCAGGAGGAATACAGGATCGCATCCTCCATGCCCACGAACTTTGCGACGCGCGCTTCGAGCTGCTTATGGATTTCCTGCGTGCCGCAGATGAAGCGGACGGAGGAAAGGCCGAAGCCCCACTCGTCGTAGCTTGCCTTTGCCGCGGCGATCAGATCGGGATTGTTGGAAAGACCGAGATAGTTATTTGCGCACATGTTGACGACGCCCTTTGCCTTCGTGGTGTCGATGCGGCTCTTCTGCGGCGTGGTGATGATGCGCTCTTCCTTGTACGTGCCCGCTTCGCGGATCGCGTCGAGCTGTTCGCGGTAGATACCGTATGCTTTCTTCATTGGTTTTTTCCTCCGTTATTTCTTTGTCCAGTCAAAGATAACCTTGCCGGAATTGCCGGAATGCATGGCCTCGAAGCCTTTTTCAAACTCGGTGTAGTGGAAACGGTGCGTAATGACCGGATGCAGATCGAGACCTCCCTGCACCATATAGGACATCTGATGCCAGTTATCCATCTTGCGCCCGTAAATGCCCTGCAGTGTCAGTCCCTTGCCGATGATGAGGTTCATATCGAGAGAGATCGGACCGTTGCCGAGACCCAAAAGCGAGACCTTGCCGCCGTTGCGCATGACAGAAAGCAGCTGCTTGAAGGCAGCACCCGAGCCGGACATTTCAAGACCGACGTCGAAACCCTCGACGAGCCCCTGCTGCTTCATGACTTCCTGCAGATCTTCCTTGGCGACGTTGACCGCGGCATCCGCGCCCATCTTGCGGGCGAGGTCAAGACGGTACTCGTTCATATCCGTAATGACTACGCGGCGTGCGCCGGCATACTTGCAGATGCCGCAGGCGATAACGCCGATCGGACCTGCGCCGGTGATCAGCACGTCCTCGCCGACGAGGTTGAACATCAGCGCGGTGTGCGTAGCGTTGCCGAACGCATCAAAGAAGGCGACGACATCCTCGTCCAACTGCGGGTCAATAATGATGACATTCTTTTCCGGGATGCAGACGTATTCCGCGAACGCACCGTCGCGATCCACGCCGACGCTCTTCGTGTTCTTGCACCATTGGATGTTTCCCGTGTGGCAGTTGCGGCAATGGCCGCAGGTGATGTGTCCCTCGCCGGATACGCGCATGCCGACGGTAAGGCCGGTAACACCTGCGCCGAGCGCTGCTATCTCGCCAACGTATTCGTGACCGATGACCATCGGCGGTTTCACATGCTCTGCAGACCACGGCGTCCAGTCATAGATATGCACGTCCGTGCCGCAGATCGCCGTCTTGTGAACCTTGATCAGCACTTCTCCGGGACCGGGTTCCGGAACGGGAACCCGGCGCAGTTCGAGACCGACGCCCGCAACGGGTTTGACGATTGCATCCATCATTTTCGGTATCATATGAATTCCTCCTTAGTGTTACAATACAGTTTCAACAACCCTCCTGTCTCGCTTCGCGATCCACCCTCCCTTGCACAGGGAGGGCAAGGAGCGCGTCCGGTCTTGCCTCCCCTGTGCAAGGGGAGGTGTCAACCGACAGGTTGACGGAAGGGTTGTTTCCTCTTCACACTCTTCCGATCTCAACGGACCAGCCGAAGGGATCCTTCTCACGGCCCCACTGGATGTCGGTCAGGGTCTTGTAGGCGTAGGCGGAGATCGGTCCGATTTCGCCGTTGTTGATCTTCATGACCTTGTCGCCCCACTTGAGCTCGCCGACCGGGCTGATGACCGCCGCGGTGCCGGTGCCGAAGACCTCGTTGAGCTTGCCGGCGTCGTACGCGTCGGAAACCTCCTGGATCGCGATCTTGCGCTCGGTGACCTTGTAGCCCTTGTTCTTCAGAATTTCGATCATCGACTTTCTGGTGATGCCCGAAAGGATGCTGCCGTCGAGCTCCGGCGTGATGACCTCGCCGTCGATGACGAAGAAGATGTTCATGGCGCCGACCTCGCCGACGTACTTCTTCTCGACGCCGTCGAGCCACAGCACCTGCGAATAGCCCTTCTCATGCGCGATCTCCTGCGCGAGCATCGAGGACGCGTAGTTGCCGCCGGTCTTGGCAAAGCCGGTTCCGCCGCGGACCGCGCGGACGTATTCTTCCTCGACATAGATCGGAACGGGCTTTAAGCCGCTCTCATAGTACGCGCCGGACGGGCTTAATAGCACCATATAGAGGTAGCTGTCCGCTTCCTTGACGCCGAGACGGGATTCATTGCCGATGCACATCGGACGGATATACAGCGACGCGCCGGGATCGGACGGGATCCAGTCCTTGTCGAGCATGACGAGCTCCTTGAGGCTCTCCACGCAGAAATCGACGTCAAGCGTCGGGATGCACAGACGCTCGTTGGAAAGATTCATGCGCTTGAAGTTCTCCTCCGGACGGAACAAAAGAACTCTGCCGTCCTCGGCGCGGTACGCCTTCATGCCCTCGAACGTTTCCTGCGCGTAGTGGAGGACGGTGCTTGCCGGGCTGATGGAGATCGGACCGTACGGAACGATCTTCGCGTCGTGCCAGCCCTGACCCTTGTCGTACTGCATGATCAGCATGTGATCGGTGAAGACGACGCCGAAGCCAAGCTTCTGACCCTTGACCGGTTTTGCTTTGGGATGCTCTGTTTTGATGATGGTTAAACCTTCCATTTTGATTCTCCCTCTTTTTACATTTTTATTGTTTTCCGCATGGTTTTGCGGTATAATCCGATTACCGGAGGTGATCGTATGCCCTATGGAAACAACGCGCTGTCGGAGCGCATCGCGGACCGTCTCGCCGAAATGATCGTGCACGGGAGATTCGTCCCGGGCGAAAAGCTACCGAACGAGCTTGAGCTTTCCGACGAGCTTTCCGTAAGCCGCACGACTTTAAGAGAGGCGCTTCGCATTCTTTCCACGCGCGGGCTTGTCGAGGTGCGCCGCGGCGTCGGCACGTTTGTGACGCAGAGCCGCAACGTGCAGGCGGATTACAGCGTTTTGAAGATCCAGAACACGAACGTGAACACCAAGGATCTTTACGAGATGCGCCTGATGTTCGAGCCGCAGGCGGCGTACTATGCGGCGTATCGCGCGAGCAAGGAGGATCTGTCCGAAATCGCCCGCTGCTGCGAGATCAACGATCACATGATCGAGACCCGCGATCCGCAATGGGATGAGACGGAGCAGAAGTTCCACAATGCGATCGCTTCCGCCACGCACAACCCGTTTATCACCGCGCTGCTGCCCATCTTCAACCGCGCCATCCATCATGGCGTCCTGCTCGCCAACGAAGCGCCGGAGGTCGCCGAAATGACACTGCGCGATCATCATGTGCTGATGCAGTACCTTTTGGAACGCAACCCGGAGGGCGCGAAAACCGCCATGCAGCTGCATATCATCAACACGATGCGCGCGTTCCGCATCGAACTGGACTGATCAATAAACGATCAGATCCTCCGCCACATCGACCTTGAACGGAAGCAGATCCAGGATCTGCTTCTTTACGTCTACGCCCTTGCGCACTTCGGTGAGCACAAGCCCCTTCTCGCCGAGCTTGAACACGCAGCGCTCGGTCACATAGGTGACGTCCTGCTTGTTTTCGTGCGCGTTCTGCGCGGAGAACGAAAGAGCCGTGACATGCTCGGCAAACTTTAGGAACTTGCCTTCCTTGACGATCTTTAAGCCCTCCTCGCCGTCCTCGATCTCCAAGCCGCCTGCCGAGAACGTCGTGCAGAACACGACCTTGGGCGTGAACTGCGTGATGTTGATAAAGCCGCCGATGCCGGAAAGCTTTTTCGGATGGTAATGCCCGTTGACATTGCCCTCGCCGTCGATCTCCAGCGCGCCGATAAAGCAGATGTCGAGCCCGCCGCCGTCGTACAGGTCGAACTGCTCGGCGGTGGTGCAGCACGCCTGTGCGCCCATCGCCGCGCCGAACGCGAACCCGCCCGCGGGCAGACCCTTCATGGAACCGGCTTCGACCGTCAGCGCCACCTTACTCAGCATGCCGCTCTTTGCCGCTTCGACCGCCACAAACTCCGGCGCGCCGACGCCGATGTTCACGACGTGACCGGGCTTCAATTCCTTTGCCGCGCGCTTTGCGATCAGCCGCTTCGCAAGATCCTTCGGATCCTCCTTCGCGCTGTTTTTAACGTAGGCTTCGAGCTCCGCGTCCGTCATGGGCACGTCGCCCGCGTAGCGCGGATCGGAACCCGAAATGCCTTGGATCTGATCCTGCCCGGGGCAGACGCAGATGTAGTCCACGAGCACCGAGGGGATCACGACCTCGGACGGTCTTCTCGGCGTGTCGAGCTTGCGCTTGACCTGCACGATGACCTTGCCGCCGCAGCGCCTTGTAAGCTGCGCGATCGAAAGCGCGTCGCCGATGACCGGCTCGTCTTCCCACGAAATGTTGCCGTACGCATCCGCGCTCGTGCCCTTCAAAAGCGCGACGTCGGGACGCGGGGTCGCGTACTTTAGGCGGCGCTTGCCGTCGATGACGATCTCCTCGACCAGCTCCTGCTTCGACTGCTCGTTCAGCTGATAGCCCTTGTGCTTCGGGTCGACGAACAGGTTCAGACCCGCGTCGGAAATATAGTACGGATGTCCCGCCGCGCCGGCGCGCACCGCGTGCGACATGACGCCGAACGGCAGGTTGTACGCCTCGATCTTGTTTTCGAGGATCATCTTTGCGGTGTCGGGCATGGAGCCGTAGTGCGACATGATGACCGTCTTGACGCCGCCGAGCGGAACGATCTTTTCGCAGGGCTGACCGGGAAGCCAACCGCCGAGACCCGCCGTGCAGTACAGCGTAAGATCACGGGGGTGACCCTCGGCTTCGAAGCGCTCGTTCAGCGCGATAGAAAGCTGTTCGGCATTGTTCATGCCCAAAAAGTTGTTGTAGATCACGCAGTCTCCGTCCCGGATCAATTTGACTGCTTCCGCGGCAGAAATAAACTGTGCCATAGAAATCTCCTTTTTCATGCACCCAACGGGTGCAATTCATGTCCGAAGGACATATCGTTCCCCGCAGGGGATTATCGCGTCCCGTAAGGGACATATCGTGCCGTCAGGCATATCGTTCTAAAGGAATATCGCCGACCATCCGACGATATGCGGTCTTTTACCGCACGATATATTTGCCTTGCAAATACGATATACGGCTGACGCCGCGCGATATGTCTGCCGGAGGCAGACGCGAATAAACCGCAGGGGCTGCCGCGGGTGTCGGCAACCCCTTACGATGTGCTGTTATTCGATGCAGGATGCGCCGCGCAGCAGCGCTTCGCGGTTCAACGGGATCAGCTTTGCCTTCTTCTCGCCGAGCTTTTCAAGAAGCGCCTGAAGAACGGTTTCGACCTCCACGCACTTGGACTTGCCGAGATATGCGCCGAGCATGATCATGTTGCTGACCTTGCTGTTTCCGAGCTCGTTTGCGATCTCCGTGCAGGGGACATAGTACGCGTTCACGTCGGTGCGCTTGACCTTGATGTCGATCATCGAGCTGTTGACAAAGATCGAGCCGCCGGGGACGACCTTGTCCTCGAACTTCTCAAGGGACGGACGGTTCATGACGATCAGCGACGTCGGACGCGTCACGAGCGGAGAGTCGATCTCCTGATCGGAAAGCATAACGCTGCAGTTTGCCGTGCCGCCGCGCATTTCCGGACCGTACGAGGGGATCCACGAGGTGTTCTTGCCTTCCATCATGCCGGCAGCCGCAAGGAGCTGTCCCATGAGCAGAACGCCCTGTCCGCCGAAGCCTGCGAAAATATTTCTCTCAACCATGGTTATACCTCCTTAAACGTGCCGAGCGGATAGTACGGGATCATGTTGTCCTCAAGCCACTGCATCGCCTCGCCGGGCGCTTTGCCCCAGTTCGTCGGGCAGGGGGAGAGGATCTCGACGAGCGAGAAGCCCTTTCTGTCGAGCTGCGCCTGGAACGCCTTCTTGATCGCCTGCTTGGTCTTGATGATGTTCGCCGTGCTGTTCAGCGCGGTGCGCGCGATGAACGCGGAGCCGTTGATCGTGGAGAGCATCTCCGCAATGCGGATCGGCTCGCCGCAATGCTCGGGATCGCGGCCCAGCGGCGAGGTCGTCGTCTTCTGACCGACGAGCGTCGTCGGCGCCATCTGACCGCCGGTCATGCCGTAGATCGCGTTGTTGATGAAGATCGTTGTGATCTTCTCGCCGCGATGCGCCGCGTGCACGATCTCCGCCGTACCGATGGAAGCGAGGTCGCCGTCGCCCTGATAGGTGAAGATGTACTTATCCGGATGCACGCGCTTGAAGCCCGTCGCAACCGCCGGCGCTCTGCCGTGCGCCGCTTCGTACATATCGATGTTCATGTAGTTATAAAGGAAGACCGCGCAGCCGACGGGAGCGACGCCCGCGCACTTTTCCTGAATGCCAAGCTCCTCGATGACCTCAGCTACGATGCGATGCACGATTCCGTGACCGCAGCCGGGGCAGTAGTGGAACGGAACGTCCGTTAAAACGGGAGTTTTCTTAAAAACGGTTGCCATCTTTTATGCCCTCCTCATCTGCATAATGCGCTCGGCAATATCTTCCGCGGAGGGGATGATGCTGCCGCCCTTGCCCATGAAGTCCACGGGCTTGATGCCATTGACCGCAAGGCGAATATCCTCGACCATCTGACCGTTGCTGATCTCGACCGTGAGACCCGCCTTGACGCTCTCCTGCTCGAAGACCTCGCGGACTGCCGCGGTCGGGAACGGCCACAGCGTGATCGGACGAACCAGACCCGCCTTGACGCCGTTCTCCTCGAGAATGCGGACCGCCGCCTTGCAGACGCGCGCGACCGTGCCGTATGCGCAAAGGATGTACTCCGCGCCCTCGGTGTGATACTTCTCGACCATGACTTCCTTCTCACGGATCACGTCATAGCGCGCATTCAGACGCGTCATGAGCGTATCGAGATCCTCGGTTTCGATGTACAGGGAGTTGATGACCGCACGGGGTCTTGTGCCCTTCGGGTCCCAGCCCTGCGCTGCCCACGGCTTTTCGGGGAGCACGGGGTTCGGATTCATATGCAGCTCGACCGGCTCCATCATCTGACCGATCAGACCGTCCGCAAGGATGATGACCGGAATGCGGTACGCATCCGCGGTATCGAACGCCTTCGGCATCAGATCGACCGTCTCCTGAATGGAGGAGGGCGCATAGACGACGCAGCGATAGTCGCCGTGACCGCCGCCCTTGACCGCCTGGAAGTAGTCACCCTGGGAAGCCTGAATGTTGCCAAGCCCCGGACCGCCGCGCATCATGTTGACGATCACGCACGGAACCTCCGCACCTGCGATCGTGGAGATGCCTTCCTGCTTTAAGGAAATGCCCGGGCTCGAGGAGGACGTCATAACGCGCGCGCCCGCGCCGCCTGCGCCGTAAACCATGTTGATTGCGGCAAGCTCACTCTCTGCCTGCAGGAAACACCCACCCACCTGCGGCAGACGCAGCGACATGTACTCGGGAATGTCGTTCTGCGGCGTGATCGGGTAGCCGAAGAAGTAACGGCAGCCCGCCTGGATGGCGGCTTCGGCAATGGCCTCGCAGCCCTTCATCAGTTTCTTAGCCATACTGTTCCTCCTTATTTCTCGATCTCAATGGCAACGTCCGGGCAGGTTCTTGCGCAGGACGCACAGGCGATGCAGGCTTCCGGATGCGCTACTTCAACGGCATAATAGCCTTTTTTGTTGAGGCGCTTGGAGATTGCCAGCACGTCTTTGGGACATGCACGCACGCAGAGTCCGCAGCTCTTGCATGCGTCTTCATAGATGGTTACTTTGATCATGGCATTTCCTTTCTTTCTCCGAGATTTTTTGACAGGGTATGATTAAAGTCCTTCGTTCAGGAACTTATCCCAGCTTCTGTGCATCAGTACCTCAATGGGCTGATAGACGCCGATATAGGCGGGGTCGAGTCCGTGCGCCTTTGCGTAGGAGTCGAATCCGTCGAGCACGCTTCGCGTGCCGCTCGTGCCCCACACGGGGATGCCCGTCTCCTGTGAAAGCGATTTTACAAGCCCGTAGCCCTCGACGAGATGCGAGACGTCCGTTTCGCCCGCTAAATTCGCGTTATTCACGATCCCGGTCACGTCGAGACGCGTCACGAACCGGATCTTTTCGAGCGTTGCATACGCGCTTTCGAGGTCCGCCGCCGTCGGACGCATCGGATTCACGATAAAGAGGACATGCAGGTTCTCCTTCGGAATGCGGTCAAAGTGCGGCTTATACTGCCCGAGCGCCACGGAGCCCACATGATCGCCGCCGATATCGAAAAAAACGCTTCCCTCACCCGGTGTAAATGCGGAATACACACGGGCGGAAAGCGATAAAATTTCGATCTTTTCCAAAGCATAGGGGGGCATGATCAGTTCGACGCCGGCAGGCGTCAGAACGTCGCCGCGCTCGCTTACGCGAAAATACGGGTTGATCATGTCGAGGTCAACGAGGGTACAGGGACCGTGCTTCGCCGCGGCGATCGACATATTGAGCGCAAGCTCACTCTTGCCGCTCCCGAAGCTGCCGAGCATTACCCAATAATCCTTCATACGCGGTCGTACCTCTCGTTAGTTGTCAGACAACCGCTCAAGGGTGTCCGACATCAACAGTATTGTATCAAAACCGCATATAAAAGTCAATCGAGATTTATGCAAAACTGCCGTATTTTTCTGTATATAATATGTATATCCGGCAAGACGGGACAAAAAAGTCCTCTCCCGAAAAGGGAGAGGACCGGTGCGTTTCAAACGGATTATTTGATAAAGCCGAGCTTCTTCGCCTGCTCCATATATTTCGGCAGGTCGGTGATGGAAATGTTGACGTCGTGCTTCTTTGCGAAGGTGACGAATTCGGAGATCGAAACCTTGCCGTCGGCGAGGATCGCGGCGACTTCATCCTGCAGTGCTTTGTCGGTCTGATATTGCTGAACGAGTTCTTCTACGGTTGCCATAAGATTGCCTCCTTGTATTGAATATATATAATGTTACCACACTTCTTTGAAAAACGCAACCGAAAGCTTTCCAAATCGCAAAAAAGTTGCTATACTGAATTCATCAGAACAAGGAGGGACGGGCATGTTTTTTCGAAAGAAGCAGGGACCGGGATACGATGCGGAGAAGGTTTTTCCCGCGATCCGAAGCAGTATCTGCACCGGCGAGAAGACGGCGGGCTTTGTAGACCGCGAAACCGGACGCTTCACCGAGGTCATGCTGGTCCGTTCGCAAAGGGACCTCGACGCGTTTTGCGCCGAGTACCGCATCACCGAGCCTGTCAAAACGATCTATTAAAAAGGCTCCCTTGCGCAAAGGGAGCTGTCGACGGTACGCGCGGGAAGCGCGCGATCTTCCGTCGCCCGCTATCCGACGATCCACATCCTTACAACCACATTCAGAAAATCGTAGAATCCGTGACCGAAGGCAACGCCGGCGTATCCGCAGTGCTTGATCCGGTATTTGGCAAACCCGAAGACGAGCCCGATGCCGAAGGCGAAAAGCACCTGGATCAGATTGCCGTTGATCAGATGGAACAGCCCGAACAGGAACGCCGCGATCACGACGCCGATCCACGGACGCCGCCCAAATAGTCCGACAAACACGTCCGCAAATAGACGCGGAAGATGAATTCCTCCACCGGACCGATGATCAGCATACAGAACAGCAGCTGAATCAGCAGCGTGGTCCACGACGGCTCGACGTGCGTGCCGACCAGAGAGAACCCGCAGATCGCGGGGATCACGGCAATGAGCAGGGACAGAGAAAGCGCGACGGCGCAGCCGATCAGGTAGTGCCGTTTGTCCGCGAAGTCGACGTCGATGCGCATGTGCATCAGCTTCATTGCCGTGAACGCGACCAGCCCGTTCATCAGATTCAGCCCGACCAAAGCGGCAAACCGCAGCCAGACCGTTTCGATCGAGCCGATCAGCCCTGCAAGAGCGGTTATGCCTGTGATACAGACGATCGACAGACACAGAATAACCGCGTTCTTCGCTGTTTTTTGCATCTCTCAGAATCCCAGCATGTCGTTCACGAGGATCACATGGATGCGGCCCGCGTGGCGGGAGAAGCGCGTGACGAGGAACTGACAGCAGATCGTGTCGGGCGATTTGCAGTTCATGCAGGCGCCGGTTTTCGAGCAGGGTGTGGAAAGCCCGAACCGCTGTGCGTTGGTCGGCGCGGCGACATTGCGGGCGCGCTTCATGGCGGTATCGACGTCGGGGCAGATCTTGTTCATGCCCACGATGAACAGAACGTGCTTCGGACCGTTTGCAATGCACGAGACGCGGTTCGCGTTGCCGTCAATGTTGACGAGCACGCCGTCCTCGGACATCGCGTTTGCGCTCGACAGGAACCAATCGGCGTCGTATGCGGCGAGCATCGCCTCGCGCGGGTTCTCGAACTTCGCGCGGTCGATGAAGCGGTAGCGATCCTCTTTGAGCGCGTCGACCAGTCCGATCTCATGCGCGCTCAGCGCGCCGCCCATCGTGACCGAGCTGCCCTCGGGGATCAGAGAAAGCGCGATCTTCTTTGCCTCCTCGCGGTCGTTCGCAAAATAACCCGTCATGTTGCGGGACTGTAACCCCTTGATGACCTTCTGCGCCAGCAGCGCGTTGCGTTTTTCAAGATTCGGATCCATAACTGCCTCCCATGTTTTTATGCTCTTATTATACGGTAGAACCGGGCGTGTGCGCAACGGTTTTTTCTCAGCAAAAAAGGCTGCTGAGACAGGAATCTCAACAGCTTTGAATGAATTGCGGCGTTGCCGCATGAATTGCCCGCAGGGCATGAATTGTGCCGTACGGCACATGAATTGACGGCACAGCCGTCATGATGGTCGGTTTTCCTTCCGGAAAACCCCAGGCTGTCGCAAAAGGGGTCAGACCATTCGCGGCGAGATGATTCAAATGAATACTTGTCGGATGAAAGGGCGCAAGGACGCCCTTTCTTCCTATTATTTCGCCGCAAACTATCCGCGTTTTCTTAACCACTCCGCTTCGCTCCGTTACAGCGGTGACGTCGCGCGTTACTCGCGCGTCGCCATCTTCAGTCGCATACGTAAGTATAGCTCCATCGCGAAAACGCGAATTCTTTTGCCACTTCGCTTCGCTTCGTTACAGCGGTGCCGTCGCGCGCTTCCCGCGCGTCGCCATCTCTCCCTTATCAACAGCCTGCTCAGCGTGTCAAAAGGCTTTTTGACACGCTGCGGTTTTCCTTCCGGAAAACCCTTTTTATCGTTCCTCGCCGAAAAAGTAGACCGCAACGGTGCCGGGACCGGAATGACAGCCGATGATCGCGCCGATGTCATAGACCTCGATCTCGCCGGTGATGTGTTTGAAGCGCTCCTCGACCTGTGCCTTGACGTTCAGCGCGTCGTCGATGCAGTCGGAATGGCTGATAAAGCAGCGACCGGAATACAGCTCGCCGCCGTGCGCAAGCTCCGCCATCTGATCGACGAGCGCCCGCAGCGCGCGCTTCTTGGTGCGCACGCGCGAATGCACCGCAAGGTGACCCGGATGGTCCATGCGCATGACGGGGCAGATGCCGAGGATATTGCCGATCTTACCGGCGGCGGGGGAGATGCGTCCGCCGCGCACGTAGTAGGTCAGCGTCGTCGAGCAGAACAGATGCTGCAGCGTGAGGCGGTTTTTGAGCGCCCAATCGAACAGCTCGTCGATCGACTTTCCCGCATCGCGCATGTCGGCGAGCGTTTGCATCAGGAGTCCGTAGCCCGAGGACGCGCCGCGCGAATCGACGATCAGCAGCTTGCGGTCCGGGAACTTTTCCTTCAACAGATCGGCGGCGGTCATCGCGGACTGGAACGTGCCGGAAAGCCCGCTCGACAGCGTGACGTGCAGAACGTCCTTGCCGGACTCTAAAAGCTTAGTGAAATACTCCACGTAGTCGGCGGGATTGATCTGGCTCGTGACGCCGACCTCGCCCGCGCGGATGCGGTCGTAAAACGCCTTGCGCGACATCGACGCCCCGAGATCGTCTTTTAAGGGTTCGCCGTTCAGCGTGAAGTCATAAAAGAGCACGCGCACGTCGAGCGCGTCAAGCTTCTCCTGCGTCAGATCGCAGGGCGAGCAGCAGCTGAGAATGTAATCATGCATGGTTCTTTCTCCTGAAAAACAGTAAACTTCATATCATAGTATAAATCCGGTGGGAAAGAAAAGGCAATCTACCGCTTCGATTTTCGGCTCTACCCATAAAAAGCCGCACGGTAGAATCCGTTTTTCGAACTCTACCGTGCGTGGAATTCCAGTATTTCTGCGGGTTTTTGGCAGCTCAGAACTTGCCCGAATGTCCGCCGTGCGAGCCGCCGGAGGACGAGGTGTGCGTCGAGCTGCCGCCGTGGAAGCTGCTGCCGCCGCCTCCGCCGCGCGGACCGCCGGAGGAATCCTCGCGGATGACGTGGACCGAACGGCTCAGGTGCTTGTTCAGAAGCACGTTGCTGTTCTGCGTGAGCACGAACGAATTCGGCTTTAGGTATGGGTCGGCGTTCGTCTGCTTGCTGACGTCGGTGAGCTGCCGCTTCATCGAATTGACGGGGATGAAGCCGAACAGAAGTCCCGCGATCGCCGCAAGCGTGAACGTGAACCAGTTGACCGGCTTCCAGTTCAGGATGCTTTCGCCGCGCTCCGCAAAGGCGTCGAGCGCGCCGCCGACGCTGCCGCCCGAAAGGTTCGCGTCGACCTCTTTCACGAGCTTTGCGATCCGCTTGTCGGAGAACTTTTCCTTCGCAAGATCGCCGCGCACGGCAACGCCGCTGCCGTTCCTGTTCGCGCCGAGCACGACGGCGTTTCCTTCATAGACTGTGCCGCCGTCCAAAAAGCTCTTTGCAAGCGCATTCGGATCGGACACCTCTGCGTCATAGAGGAAGTAGAGCGCAACGCCGTACTGCTCGAAGAGCTGTTTCAAACGGATATTTCCGTTGCTGCGGGCGTCCTCCGAAATCGCGCCGTCTGCAAGGACGTGACCGTAATCGCTGACGATCGCGATGCACTTATCCATGTACGCGTTCAAAGCGCCCTTCGTGTCGCCGGTTTTCAGATACGGCTCAACGGCGCCTGCTATGGCGGTCAGCGTTTCGTTTGGGAACTTCGCGCCGGCGATGGCGCCGGAGGTACGAATGCTGTACCCGTTCGCGCCGTGCACGAGCACGACCGTATTGACCTCAAACGTGCGGTTTTCGATAAAGTCGTTTAAGAACGCGTTCGCGTCGGTGATTGCGGGACTTTCGAGGAAATAGATCCCCACATCGTACTGCTCCGCCACGGATTCCGCGCGGTCGTTATGGCTCAGAAGCTCTGCGTCCGTCCACCCGTCGACGAAGACGCGGCGGTAATCGTACGGAATGCCTTCGCGCGCAGTCTTCAGAAGATACTCGCAGGCGTCCGCGTAGGCAAGGAACCCGCGGTTGAAATCGTTGCGGGAGAGGTACGGCAAGAACCGATCCTCTAGATAGGTCTGAATGCCGTAGTCCGTAAACGCCGTGATCCCATAGCCGGAGGTTGAGATCGCAAAGTCGCGGTCCTCCATCGAGATCAGCAGCAGAATGCCGTCGCCGTTGACCGTCGTGCCGTTGGCGTCCGGCGTCGCGCCGTAGCCGTAGCCGTTATAGTCGAAGAAATCGTCGGCGTACGCCTCGGAGGTCTTCGCACCGAGGCTGTCGACCGTCGCCACGATCACGTCGCACCGATATGCGCTGCCGATCTCCTTGAGCCGGTTCGAAAGCGCTTCCGCTTCGCTCGAGGAAAGAAGACCGGCCCGATCGACCACCGTCGGCTTTCCGGAATCGGTCAGCGCGATGTTCGCCGGAACGGACAGACCGCCCCCCGAACCGGCGGGCGCTGCGGGCGTTTCTGGATCGTATTCGTTCAGCACCTCGTCCGCCGCGTCGAGATACGCCATGATCTTGCCGTGCGGGTCGTTTTTGACCGAGCGGAACGCCTCCCAGAGCTTGCCGTCGGTGACGTCGTCGGGGAACGCGCCGATGGCGGCGTCGGTCTTCATGAAGTAATAGTGATCGGCATTG
>CALGGM010000163.1 GCA_937915925.1 uncultured Clostridia bacterium
GACATGAATTGGCTTCGCCATGAATTGACGGCAGAGCCGTCATGAATTGTCCTGCGGACATGAATTGGCTGACGCCATGAATTGCGCCTGTGCCGCATGTGACACCTCATCACCGCCTGCGGCGGAGCTTCTCCTCAAGGAGAAGCCTCTGCGTACGTGTAACCAAAAGCCTTCCCCTCCGAGGGGAAGGGGGACCGCTTGCGGTGGATGAGGTGGTACGCAGAAAAGCGTAAGCTTTTCGCGGATCAATGAATTGCACCTTCGGTGCATGAATTGTCCTGCGGACATGAATTGGCTTCGCCATGAATTGACGGCAGAGCCGTCATGAATTGTCCTGCAGACATGAATTGGCGGCAGAGCCGTCATGAAAGGATAGGATATGAACATTCACGGATTACAGAAAATGACGCTTTTGGACTTTCCGGGACGTGTGGCGTGCACGGTGTTTTTGGGCGGGTGCGACCTACGCTGCCCGTTCTGCCACAACGCCGAGCTGATCGACGGGACCGCAAAGCCGGTGATGGACGACACGGAGCTTCTTGCATTCCTGGAAAAGCGAAAGGGACTCCTGGACGGCGTGGCATTCACCGGCGGCGAGCCGACGCTTCGAAAAGATCTTCCCGACCTGCTCCGAAAGATTCGCGCGCTGGGGTACCCCGTGAAGCTCGACACGAACGGCATGCACCCGGACCGCTTGAAAGCGATGCTTGACGAAGGGCTTTTGGATTACGTTGCGATGGACGTCAAGGGCGGACCGCATCATTATGCGCATATATGCGGCCTTGAAAAAATGGATCTTGCGCCGATTTCCGAAAGCATTTCGATCCTCTTAAACAGCAAAATCGACTACGAATTTCGCACGACCGTCGTGGACGAACTGCACGATCTGTCAGATTTTACCGCCATTTCCGAGTGGATCGCCGGCGCAAAGGCGTACTACCTGCAGGCGTTCACCGACCGCGATACGGTGGTCTACGAGAACTTCCACGCACCCACAAGGGAATGCATGGAAACGTATGCGGAAGCTGTCCGAAAAACCGTACCGAATACCGCGTTAAGGGGCTTGTAATCTGACTTTTTCCGCTGTCCCCGCCCCGTATACGCCGTTTTGTATATGCAACGCATAAATACAACATATTGTATGATTTGTTAACAATCACCACAACATATTGACACAAGCCCCCCGCTTGTGGTAAAGTTACAACGCTCGGAACCGCGCCGTATCGGTTTGCGTTCCAAAGATTTTAAAAACTTTACCTTAGAGGGGGATTCTTTTATGTACGAGGTCATTAAAAGAGACGGCAAGCTCGCGGAGTTCTCGATCGGCAAGATCACCGCGGCGATCACGAAGGCGTTTGAAGCAACGGGGAAGCAGTATCATCCGAGCGTGATTGAGCTTTTAGCTTTGCATGTCACAAGCGATTTTGAAAACAAGGTCAAGGATGACAAGATCACGGTCGAGGAGATTCAGGACAGCGTCGAAAAGGTGCTGTCGGAATCCGGCTATGCGGACGTCGCCAAGGCGTACATTCTCTACCGCAAGCAGCGCGAGAAGATCCGCAACATCAATTCCACGATGCTGAACTACAAGGACCTCGTCGACAATTATCTGAAGATCAACGACTGGCGCGTCAAGGAGAACTCGACGGTCACGTATTCGGTCGGCGGTCTGATTCTTTCTAACTCCGGCGCGATCACCGCAAACTACTGGCTTTCCGAAATCTACGACTCCGAGATCGCGGAAGCGCACCGTTCGGCGGCGATCCATCTGCATGACCTTTCGATGCTCACCGGCTATTGCGCGGGCTGGAGCTTAAAGCAGCTCATTCAGGAGGGTCTCGGCGGCGTTCCCGGCAAGATCACGTCCTCTCCCGCAAGCCATCTTAGCACCCTGTGCAATCAGATGGTCAACTTCCTCGGCATCATGCAGAACGAGTGGGCGGGCGCGCAGGCGTTCTCGTCGTTCGATACGTACCTTGCGCCGTTCGTCAAGGTCGACAACCTCACCCAGAAGGAAGTCAAGCAGTGCGTGCAGTCCTTCATCTACGGCGTCAACACGCCGTCCCGCTGGGGCACGCAGGCGCCGTTCAGCAACATTACCCTCGACTGGACGGTTCCGAAGGACCTCGAGAACCTCCCCGCGATCGTCGGCGGCAAGGAGATGGACTTCACCTACGGCGACTGCAAGAAGGAAATGGACATGGTCAACAAGGCGTTCATCGAGGTCATGATCGAGGGCGACGCCAACGGCAGAGGCTTCCAGTACCCGATCCCCACGTACTCGATCACGCGCGACTTCGACTGGAGCGAGACCGAGAACAACAAGCTGCTGTTTGAGATGACCGCAAAGTACGGCACGCCGTATTTCTCGAACTACATCAACTCGGACATGGAGCCGAGCGACGTGCGTTCGATGTGCTGCCGTCTGCGTCTCGACCTTCG
>CALGGM010000164.1 GCA_937915925.1 uncultured Clostridia bacterium
CGATGGGCGCGGGATCGGGCTCCGGAATCTGCAGCACGGGCGCGACGGGCTTTTCGCGAACGTCGAGCTCCTCGCGGTTCCCGTTGATCATCTTCATATAGTCGTTTAAATAACGTTGGACGTCGGCAAGGATGTCGTCCGCGTAGGAACGCGCGCCGTTGCAGATCGATTCGGCGTTCTCCTCCGCTGCATGCTGCAGATCGTCGGCACGCTTCATCGCCGCCTGATAGACGCTGTTCTCGGAAACGAGCGCTTCGTACTCCGCAACCGCCTGACGGTAGACGTTCTCCGCCGCCTCCTGCGCCTGCTCATGGAGCTCGTTCGCTTCCTTCTGCGCGTCCGCAACGATCTGATCCGCCTGCTCGTTCGCGTCGCGAAGCGTGTTCTCCTTTTCCGCGATGATGCCGGATGCTCTTCTGATGTCCTCCGGAATCGTTGCTTTGAGATCGTCGAGGAGCGTCAAAAGCTCGTCCTCGTCGATGATACGCCTGTTCCCCGCGTTATTGAATCTCGGTTTCGGACTGTCCGCAACCAACTGTTCGATCTTCGAAAGGATGCTGAAGATCTTCATTGTCTGTACGCCGTTCATTTCTGCCTTGCCAACCTTTCCCGTAAATAATGATAATTGCACTGCGGAACCAATCCTTCGATGGAACCGCCCATCTCTCCGATTTCACGCACATTCGAGCTCGAAAGGAACGAATGCGCGGGACTTGCCATAAAGTACACCGTGCGGATGTCCGGATTCAGATGCCGGTTCACCGCGTCGATCTGAAATTCGTACTCGAAATCCGTGATCGCGCGAAGCCCACGGATCAGATACCCCGCATTGACCTCCTTGGCGTAGTCCACCAAAAGACCCGCAAACGAGCCGGACCGAACGTTTTTCAACCCCTCGGACGCGATCATTTTGTCGATCATGTCCACGCGCTCCTCCACCGTAAACACCGGCGACTTCGCGCTGTTGTTCAGCACCGCCACATACACAATATCGAACAGCCCGGCGGCGTTTTTCAAAACGTCCAGATGCCCGATCGTAAACGGATCGAAGCTTCCCGGGTACACGCCGATCTTCATTCTCCGTCCTCCTCGATGAGTGAATACCCGCATTTGCCAAACCGCTTGGTCTTCACAATGCGGTAAATGCCGGGCGCGCCGCTCGGCGCAAGGTCCGCGGCATGCTCCAGCACGACGGTCCCGCCCGGACGGATCAGCCGCTTTGTAAAAAGCCGCTTCACCGCGTCCTCGGAAAGACCTTCCCGATACGGCGGATCCAGAAACGCGAGATCAAACGATGCGCCGTCCGCCGCAAGCCGGTCGATCGCCGCGGCATAATCGAGGTTCAGCGTGCTTGCGATCCCCGAAAAGCCCAGCGCGTCGATGTTTCGGCGGATGATCCCGATGCACGCCGGATTGCGGTCGTTCAGCACGACGCGCTTTGCGCCGCGGCTTGCCGCCTCCAGCCCGAGGTTTCCGCTCCCCGAAAAGAGATCCAAAACCTCCGCATACGGGATTCGAAACTGCAGGGAGCCGAAGACGGCTTCCTTCACGCGATCCAGCGTCGGTCGGGTTTCGAGGCCCTCAAGCGTTTCCAGCTTTCTTCCGCGAGCGCTGCCCGCAATGATTCTGACCATAGAAACCCCTACATCTTGTATTGACTATCCCATTTTAGCACCAAGGTATAGAAATTGCAATAGTTTTTGAATATTTTGTTAACAAATTTTCTATATATTATGTCCGCGACGATTATTAGCGGTTTCGAAGGGAAAGGAATTGACATTTTGGTCGAATGCCTGTAGAATCTACTGCGGAAAAGGGGGAATACATTCCATGCTTCGCAGTACCTACGCGGTCATTCATCTGCCCGCTCTGTTAAAAAACATCCGGCTTGCCAAGCGCAGGCTGAAACCCGAAACGAAATTCTTAGCCGTCATCAAGGCAAACGCTTACGGCCACGGCATCACCGAGGTCGGTCAGTATCTCGAGCAGTCCGGTCTTTGCGACATGTTCGGCGTCGCCATTCCCGAGGAGGGCGTGCGTCTGCGTCTTGCGGGCGTGACCCTGCCGATTCTGATCCTCGGCGTCACCGATCCCGATCACGCCTCGATCGTCGTCGGCAACGATCTCACCCCTGCCGTCTTCACGCCCGAGCAGGTGCGCATCCTCGACCGCTGCGCGAAAGCGGCGGGCAAGATCGCAACAGTGCACGTCAAGCTCGACACCGGTATGCGCCGCATCGGCGTGACGGACGACGAATCGCTCGACGCGCTTCTTGACGCGTTCGACGCGTGCGAGAATGTAAAGATGACCGGCGTGTTCACGCACTTCGCAAAGTCCGAGTCCGATCCCGATTTTACGCATCTGCAGGCGGAGCGCTTCGACGCGTTCGTCGCGAAGATCCGCGCGCGCGGCTTTGCCCCCACGGTGCACGCCGCAAACTCCGGCGCGACGCTCGATTTCCCGGAGCTGCAGTATGACATGGTGCGCTTCGGCATCGCGCTGTACGGCTGCCATCCGGACGCAAAGCGCACCGAGGGCAGCGGGCTGACGCCGGTAATGTCCCTGATTACCCACGTCAGCAATCTGAAGACCGTTCCCGAAGGCGAAGGCGTCAGCTACGGACTGCGGTTTGTGACCTCGCGGCCCACGCGCGTCGCGACGCTCCCGATCGGCTACGGCGACGGCTACAAGCGCTGTCTCACCGGTAAGGCGGACGTTCTGATCGGCGGCGTGCGCTGCCCGCAGATCGGCACGATCTGCATGGATCAGATGATGGTCGACGTGTCCGCCGTTCCGGGCGTCGCGATCGGCGACGAAGCGGTCCTCATCGGCAGACAGGGCTACGAAAAGATCACCGCCGACGAGCTCGCCGACCGAGCCGACACGATCTCCTACGAGATCCTGCTCTCGATCAGCGACCGCGTCCCCCGTGTGTACGAGGAATAAGCACCGCAAAGCAAACGCCGTCCCTCGGGACGGCGTTTCGGTTTATCAAGCGTTTTCTCGGCTTACAGAAAGGATGTCACAATTTGCGCTATTCATAATGAATCCGCACCGGCATATGTGACAAATCGAAAAACCGGATCATTTTCGACAGTCTTAACCGGATTCGCCCTGCTGCCGCGTTACCAGTTTCTGTCCTGATATGGCGTATCCGCAACACCCTCGCGATTAAGTTTGTTTACCAATTTATCAAGCGCAGGTCTCCACAGTCTCTGAAACCATCCCGTGCTGCCAAACCATTTTACAAGCGTCGAGCTGATTGCATAATAGCTATGGATGAACGCTCTGCCGTACCACGTCCCGGCAAGTATCTCGTCGCGATAACGGCGCAGCGTCCATACCTGCGGGCAGTCGTATGAACCATATACCGCAGTAGCAACATAGCATCCTCTGCGAAGAGCGACCGGAGAACCGGAGACAGGGGGTGATTTCAATTCCGGTCGTGTATGGGTTGCGTCCGAAGGTCGGATGATTCTGTTCTCCGTGTCGTCAATAAGCTGCTGAAAGAGCGACCGCATTTCTTCCGTTACCGTAGTCGGATATTTCTCGCAGCACCCGTTATACAAGCTGATAAACATTTTCTGAGACGTCTCATATGCGGATATTGCGTCTTTTTTCACTTGCTCGGAATTCTTAATGCAGTCCGAATGAAGCGGAAGAAGACTGTCTTTGATTTGAAGAACGGTGCTGCTGCAAGCCTGCGCTCTGTCAATCACCTCCGTCACACTGCTGTTGGAAACGGGAAAGTTGAGAAAATGGGTCTTTGCAGCTGAAAACAGGTTCCAACAAACCGTTCTTGTCTGCGAGATAACGGTGCATACGGAAGCTTCCTTATTCTCCTCCGCTTCGTTTTTATCTATCAGTTCTAAAACAACAGGCAAACTATTTTTAACGATCGTTATCGCCGATGCAATATCCATAATTCTGCAGGATGCGGCTTTGAAATAGGCGCTGTAAAACACAGCTTCCCAATCGTTCGGGTTTTTCATTAGGATTTCTTCATAGTATTTTACCGCATTTGCACTGTTGCCCGTTTCTTTTGCCCGTCTTGCAAGCTGATACAGGTTTTCCGTTTCTTCCGTTGTATCGATTTTTACGGTTCCCAATAGCTTCCTGGCATCTTCAAGCGTATACTTCGTGCCGCAGTGTTGGCAAACAAAGTAATCATCCTTTTTTCACAAAGTCGTTACTGCCGCAAAGCTCACATTTGATAGCATTCATTTTGTGTCCTCCCGAACCTGAACCAGAGAATATTTTCAAGAAAGCTGCACATCGAAAGCACACAACCACTTTGCTGCCGCACAATTCTTTCAAAAGCAAATTGCGTTTTTACAGGAGCTGCCGCACTCTTCTTTGGAAATATGGAATTGTGCTCTGATAGGATTATATCATGCAGCAAGGGGATCCGCAACGATTTTCATTGGGAGGAAAAGCAAATTCTGCATGTAACGCGTAGTCGGAGATATACTACCCCTCAGTCACGCAGGCGTGACAGCTCCCCTGGCAAGGGGAGCTCAGCGTGTCAAAAAACCTTTTGACGCGCTGAGCAGGCTGTTGATAAGGGTGGCAGAATTCGCGTTTTCGCGACGGAGCTATACTAAAGTATGCGACTGAAGATGGCGACGCGCGAGTAACGCGCGACGTCACCGCTGTAACGGAGCGAAGCGCAGTGGTTAAGAAAACGCGAATAGTTTGCGGCGAAATAATAGAAAGAAAGGGCGCCCTTGCGCTCTTTCATCCGACAAGTATTCATTTGAATCAGCTCGCCGCAAACGGTCAGACCCCTTTTGCGACAGCCTGAGCTCCCCTGACAAGGGGAGCTCGAAATCGTGCGAATGTTACTCACCATTACAAGGGAAGAGACGTGCTTCTTGGCTCCCCTGTGTAAGGGGAGCTGGCACCGTCAGGCGACTGAGGGGTTGTTACTCCGAAGTCCGCATACACGACAACCCTTCCGTCTCGACGTCGCAGGCTCCGTCGATCCATCTCCCCTTGCACAGGAAGGCAGGGACACCGTCCCTAAAGAGGAACGCTTCGTTACGCACGAATCGCCGTCCGAAAAACGGCGGTTTTTCTTGACGGCTCTGCACGTTTCGGGCTATAATGATTGGTATGAAGAAATGGATGCAAAATCGGATCGAGTCTCTGAAACAGCCGAAAACGTGGATCGCTGCGGCGATCGTTGTGCTGGTTGTTGCGGCGGGCGCAGTGTTTGCGCTTTGGCTGAAAAAGCCGATGGCAAAGTACAACGCCGACTATGACGACGCTGCGCAGGTGTATTTTTCGCACCTCGCTCTTGCGGTGGACAGCAACCGTCTGCTGTTTGAAACCGGCACGATCCCCGAGGAATACGCCAATCCGGATGGGTCGATGAAGACCTATTCGTATGCGTACGCCACGGTGCTTGAGGTGCTCGAGGACGATTCGCATCCCGATTCCGAGACCGAGAACGTCCACGTCGGCTCGCAGAGGCTGCTCGTGGAGATCACGACCGGCGAGCACAAGGGCAAGCAGCTTGAGGTCATCAACTTCATGAGCAAGCTGTTCGATAAGCATGCCGAAAAAGGCACGTCGCTTCTCGTGTTTATTCTGACCGACCGCACCGATCTCAGCACCGGTTCGCCCTCGCTGTCGCTGTCCGTCATGAACTACAACCGGCAATGGCTGATCCTCGGGCTGGTCGCGGTGTTTCTGATCGTTACAGGCATCGTCGGCGGCAAGGTCGGGCTTCGCTCGATCCTCGGGCTTGCGCTGACGCTCGCCGCGGTGTTCTTCCTGCTCGTGCCCGCGCTTTTAAAAGGCTTTCTCGCGATCCCGTTCACGATGGTTTTGTGCGTCCTTGTCACGGTCGTATGCTTCCTGCTTCTGGACGGGCTCAGCCGCAAGACGGTCTCCGCGATCCTCGGCACAATCGCGGGCTTCACGGTGGCGTGCGTATTCGGCATGATCGCAAGCAAGCTTGCGCATCTTGACGGGCTCGAATACAACGTTGCGGAAACCGACACGCTGATCCAGGCGAAATATCAGGGAACGCTGATCAACATCCGCGGGCTGTTCGTTTCCGGCATCATCATCTCGGCGCTCGGCGCGGTCATGGACGTCGCGATGAGCATTTCCTCCTCGGTCAACGAGCTGAAGGTCGTCAACCCCGACATGGGATTTTCCGCGCTGTTCAAAAGCGGCATGCACATCGGGCGCGACGCGGTCGGCACGATGACGAACACGCTGATCCTTGCCTTCACCGGCGGCGCGCTCGTCAACCTGCTGCTGATCAAGTATTACGACTGGGACGTCAAGGCGATCCTGTCGGGCGACTACATCACACACGAGGTCATCACGGGCATTTCGGGCAGCATCGGTCTGATCCTTGCCGTGCCGCTGACCGCGCTGATCGCCTCCGCGCTATGCGGCGCGAAGCCTTCCGCGAACCGTTTGAAGCCGCAGAGCGACGGCGCCTCCGATCAAAAGCAGCGCTGAGCCGATCGCCTGCGCCGCAAGCGTGTCCTCGGTTCCGAGCTCCAATACCGCGCTTTTAAACAGGATAAAATCCCCGATCATTCTGAGCAACAGCATCACAAACGGCGCTCCCGCAACGGCGAGCGCTTTTGCGTTGCCGTCGCGGCAGTACAGCGTGGCAATGACCAACGTCGGAAGCGCAACAAGCAGCCCCTGCTCCGGAAACAGCGGGAGCGCGTCGCAAAGCTTCCACCCGACCGTTCCCCCAAGCCCCATCGCGGCAAGCGCGGCGAACGGCTGTTCGGTCGGGCACAGGATTGCGCAAAGCAGCGCAAACGCGCACGGCGCAAAGCACAGCCGCACCGAGGGCGTCCTTAGCGTCGGAATAAAGGTAACGCCGAACACGACGGGCAAAAATACAAGCAGCGCCCGTTTTTTCCATTTTGGCAGCGCCGCGTCAAACCATCCGCCGAAAAGAAGCAGCATCAGCGCCAACAGTACGATCCTTGCGGTCCACATAAAAAATCACATCCCGTCCGTTTTCCGGATAGGATGTGACGTTTGCTTAATTGTATGCGTTATTTTAAGCGTTTGCCCTCGCCGTAGACCGCAACGATGTCCTTGGGCTCGGCGATATAGACCGCGCGGTCGAACCGCTCGCGCAGGGTGAGCCGTTCGGTATCGGGGTATTCACGGTCGTCGATCACCACGGCGTGCAGCTTGTCGCCCTTTTGGAAGCCGGGCTTCGCGCCGAAATACAGCGCGCCCGCGGTCGTGCCGAGATAGTACCCCTCCGCGACGGAAAGGAACGGCGTTTTCCATCCGCTTTCGATGCGCTTGTTCTTCGACGCGCGGATCGACATCTGAATGACGTTCAGCATCGAAAGATGCGCGCCGCCCGCGATGTCGCTGCCCAGTACCACCTTGATTCCCTCGTCGAGCATCGTGCGGATCGGCGCGATGCCGCTGACCAGATTCGTATTCGAATCGGCGCAATGCACGACGGTCACGCCGTGCGTCTTGATCGCCGCCCGCTCGCGTTCGTCGCTGTGTACGCAGTGCGCCATCAGCGTGTCGCTCTTCCATAGCCCGTACTTTTCGTAGGTCTCCCAGTACTGCGGGCAGTCCGGATGCAGTGCGCGCACCCATGCAATCTCGCTTGTGTTCTCGGAAAGATGCGACTGCACGGGAAGCTTCCGCTCGTTCGCGATCCTTCCGAGCCATTCCATCAGCCCGTCGGAGCACGACGGCGTGAACCGCGGCGTGAGGATCGGACGGATGCGCGAAAACCGGTCGCACGCGTCGAGCCAGCGCAGCGTTTCGCGCTTGCTCTCCTCCGCCGTCTCGCAGTAGTAATCGGGGCTGTTGCGGTCCATGTTGACCTTGCCGACATAGCCCGAAATGCCTGCGCGCTCCAGTTCCTCCATGAGGATCAGCGTCGCGTCCGTGTGCAGCGACGAGAACATGCACACCCGCGTCGTGCCGTAGCCGACGAGCCGGTCGGCAAGCGAGCGGTAGTGCATCCGTGCGTAGTCCGGGTCCGAGAATCGCGCCTCGGTGCGGAACGTATACGTGTTCAGCCAATCCAGTAGCGGCAGGTCCATGCCCATGCCGAGCATCGGGTACTGCGGCGCGTGCAGGTGCATGTCGCAGAACGACTGCATGATCAGCGCGTCGCCGTAGTCCGCGAGCTGTCCGCTGCGGAACCGCTCGGGAAGCGTTTCAAACACGCCCTCGATCACGCCGTCCCCGTTCAGCACAATGTAGCCGCTCTTTACCGCGTCCAGTTCTCCGAGCTTCTGCACGGTCAGAATATTGCCGTGCAGCACATAACAGCGCGACGCGTCGGTCTGTCGGGTGTCGACGTCGTACAGTTCCTTTGCAGGAACCTCGACGGTCACAAGCCGGTCGGGATGCTTTGCGATCACCTGACTGCCGCCGACGTCGCCCGAAAGCGTCAACAGCTCGGGGATCAGATCCTTCGGAAACAGCACGGGATTCCCCCGCTTGCCGTCCGCGATTGGCGCGACGATGCGCGTAGGGTCGGTTTCAAATACGCTGAGAAGCGCGAGAACCGTCTTTTCGGTCACGCGCGGCTGATCTCCCACCGCGTAAAGAATTCCGTCCGGATCGGCTTTTGCGGCGGTTTCCGTGCCGAGCACGACGCTCGACGCAATCCCGCGCTCGGGGTCCGGGTTCTCGGTCACGCGGTATTCCATGCGTTCCGCGACCGCGCGGCGCTCCGCCGCCCCCGTCTTCAGCACGACGGTGCGCAGAACGAACCGATCCCGGAGCCGGTCGTAAAGCTCCAGCGCGTGCAGGAGCATCGGCTTTCCGTCGATCGGGTATGCCAGCTTATCGCCGCCGAAGCGCTTGCTGCTGCCGGCAGCCGTTAAAACGAGCGCGATCTTCATTTTCTGTACCATGCGCAGGGTCTGCGGAACACGTACGTTCCGCAATAGGGTTTTGTAAGTTCGCCGTTTTCCACGACGAGCTCGCCGTTTAAGATGACGTCGCGCGTTTTCCCGAGCGCTTCCATGCCCTCGTAGGGAGAATTGTCGCACGCGTGCAGGTTCGTTTTATACGAGATCGTATGACGCGCGTTCGGATCGAAGATCACGAGATCCGCGTCCGCGCCGACTCGGATCACGCCCTTTTTCGGGAACATACCGAACAGCCGCGCCGCGCGTTCGCTCAGCAGCAATGCCATCTGCTCGAGCGTGATCGCGCCGGTCCGCACCGCGTAGGTATAAACGAGCTCCGCGCGATTCTGCACGCCCGCGCCGCCGTTCGGGATCTTCGAGAAATCGTCCTTTCCGATCGCCTTCTGCGCCATCGTAAACGAGCAGTGGTCGGTGCCGATGAAATCGATGTCCCTTTTTCGCATGCCGTTCAGGATCGCGGCGCGGTCACGCGCTTCGCGAAGCGGCGGCGACATCACAAACTTCGCGCCGTCCGGATCGGCGTAGCGCGAAACGTCGAGCGTGAAATACTGCGGACACGTCTCGGCGTAGACCTTCACGCCGCGTTTGCGCGCCGCGCGCACCTCATCCAAGCCGTCCGCCGTGGAAAGATGCACCACCCACGCGGGATAGCCGGATAGCTCCGCAATGCGCATCAGCCTTGCCACGCCCTCCGCTTCCACCGCCTGCGGCCGCGAAACGGGATGCGCGGTCGGATCGAGATGTCCCTTCGCTTTTTCCTCCAGGATCCTTGCCTGCAGTACATCGTAGTTTTCGCAGTGCACGCCGATGATCCCGCCGCGGCTGCCGATAAACTTCTGCGCGTCGTAGATCTGTCCGTCGTTGACCTTCATCGTGTCGTACACCATGTACATCTTGAACGACGAAATGCCCGCCCTGAACATATCGTCGACCTCCGCTTTTCGCGCGTCGTTCCATTCGGACACCGCCATGTGGAAGCCGTAGTTGCAAGAGCTCTTCTCCGCCTTTCTGTGCCAGACGTTCAGCGCGTCGTGCATCGTCATGCCGTGATCCTGCGTCGCAAAATCCAGCACCGTCGTCGTGCCGCCGACGATCGCCGCCTTCGAGCCGGTCTCGAAATTGTCCGCCGTGACCGTCACGCCCGTGTCGAGATCGAAATGCGTGTGCGTATCGATGAATCCCGCAAAGACGAAACAGCCCTCCGCATCGATCACGCGATCCGCCGCCTCGTCGATGCGCGGCGCGATCTTCGCGATCCTGCCGTCGCGCACAAGGACGTCCGCCTTCTTTCTGCCCGTTGACCGAACAACCGTACCGTTTTGAATCAAGATCTGCATAGCGCTCGCCTCCGTCGATACTTTTACAGATAGTATATTACCATATCCGTCCGCGTTTCGCAACTAAAAAAGAGCCCCGAAGGGCTCACAGGCGTCGCAAAAGGGGTTCAGACGACCGGAAGCGTGGCAAGGCTTTTATTGAGCTCCTCATCCGTGGGGATGTAGTCGGTCATCTCGCCGTTGTGGAACTTCTCATACGCCACGAGGTCGAAGTACCCGGTGCCGGTCAAGCCGAACACGATCGTCTTTTCCTCGCCGGTCTCCTTGCAGCGCATCGCTTCGTCGATCGCGACCTTGATCGCGTGCGCGCTCTCCGGCGCGGGCAGAATGCCCTCCACGCGTGCGAACTGCTCTGCTGCCTTGAACACGTCTGTCTGCTTCGCGGTCACCGCCTCCATCATGCCCTCGTTGTAAAGCTCGGAAAGCACCGCGCTCATGCCGTGATACCTTAAACCGCCCGCGTGATTCGGCGCGGGCATGAAGCCGCTGCCGAGCGTGTACATCTTGGCGAGCGGACAAACCTTGCCCGTGTCGCAGAAATCGTACGCAAACCGACCGCGCGTGAAGCTCGGGCAGGACGCCGGTTCAACCGCAACGATGCGATAGTTCCGCTCGCCGCGCAGCTTTTCGCCCATGAACGGTGCGATCAGCCCGCCGAGATTCGAGCCGCCGCCCGCGCAGCCGATGATGATATCCGGCACCACGCCGTAGCGATCGAGCGCCGCCTTGGTTTCGAGGCCGATCACGCTCTGGTGCAGCAGCACCTGATTCAGCACGGAGCCGAGCACGTACCGGTACCCCGGATGCGACACCGCGTCCTCGACCGCCTCGGAGATCGCGCAGCCGAGACTGCCGTTCGTGTCGGGGAAGGCGGCGCGGATCTGCCTGCCGATCTCGGTGGTGTCGGACGGCGACGGCGTGACCGTTGCGCCGTAGGTCCGCATGACCTCGCGGCGGAACGGCTTCTGTTCGTAGGAAACCTTTACCATATAGACGCGGCAGTCGAGCCCGAAATACGAGCACGCCATGGACAGCGCCGTGCCCCACTGCCCCGCGCCGGTCTCGGTGGTCACGCCCTTTAAGCCCTGCTCCTTCGCGTAGTACGCCTGCGCGATCGCGGAGTTCAGCTTGTGGCTGCCGCTCGTGTTGTTGCCCTCGAACTTATAGTAGATCTTCGCAGGCGTTTGCAGCTTCTCTTCAAGGCAGTATGCACGCACCAAGGGCGACGGACGGTACATGCGGTAAAAATCGCGGATCGCGTCCGGGATCGGGATAAAGCGATCCGTGTCGTTCAGCTCTTGCTTCACAAGCTCGCTGCAGAAAACGCCGCTGAGCTCTTCGGCGGTCATCGGCTTGCCGGTGCCGGGATTCAGAAGCGGCGCAGGCTTTGTCGGCATGTCCGCGCGAACGTTGTACCATGCCGTCGGGATCTCATTTTCTCTGAGGTAGATTTTGTACGGGATTTGTTCCATGTTGTTTCTCTCCTTTCTGTTCCAAAAACAAAACGATCCTGTCCCCTATTTGCCGGGACAGGATCATAACTTCCTGCGGTGCCACCCTGCTTGACGCGTGCGCCCACTTTGTGTATGCAATCACATACAGGCTTTTGTTCACGGAGAGCCGCCTCCGTCTTCCATACTCCGCTTGCGCGTTTCCGGTCGCCCTCGGAAATCCATTCGATCGGGTGCTTTTCTCTGCGATCCCACCATCCGCAGCTCTCTGTGCAAAAAACGGTCCGATCTACTCACTTTTCTTCAACGGTTTCACACAGTATGCCATAAAGTTTTGCGTTTGTCAAGCATTTTATATATTATTTTCGGCGATCGCGCAAATTCGCTTTATTTTTCGGCGTCCGTTCCGCGGACATACGGGAACTTCTTTTCGAGAAAATACCGGTAATCCGGCGAGGCGCCGCGGTACTCGTCGATTGCCGTGCGGACAAGCCAGTCTTTCATACGCTCCGACAGGTCGGCGTAGCGCACGATCTCGATCTTCCCCGCCCGCTCCGCTTCAAGCATGGCGCAGAAAGCGTCCGGAACGAACTCGCAGGAGACGACCTTCTGCGGCGTATCGGCGATAAACGCGTTTGCGATGTTCGCATAGGGTCTTACGGTGTCGGATTCCTGAACGCCGTAGATATACCCGGAAACGCCCTTGTATGTGTCCTCCAACGCGTTCTCGTAGTACTCCTCAAAGCGAAGCAGTCCGTCCTTGTTAAAGCCGTAGCTTGCCCATTTCTGCCACTTGCCGGTATGAGCGAAGCCGTCCTCTTTACACGTCTTTTCGACGGCGTTGCTTAAATAGACGAGCACATTTTCGCGCTTGTCGGAAAAATAGATACGCGGGACGTTGTCGTTGCTGACCCGCGGTTCGAGCATTGTGATGCCCGGCGTCTGTGAAGCGTGATAAAGCATGAAATCCTCCGAAATAGTATAGTGGTTTCCTGCCCGCATTGCCCTGCCGTGCGGGATCGAACGTTTCTGCTGTCATTCTGCGCGTCCGCGAGAATCTTCCAAATACATGTTTCGGTAGGATCCTTCGTCACTGCGTGCTCAGGATGACACTTGCGCCGGAAAAAAGCACCCGCCTCCGGAACGGAAGCGGGTGATGGATGCGAGATGATTATCTCTTGCTGAACTGGGGCGCACGACGGGCTGCATGCAGACCGTACTTTTTGCGTTCCTTCATTCTCGGGTCGCGGGTAAGGAATCCCGCCTTCTTCAGCGTGCCGCGAAGCTCCGGATCCACGTTCAGAAGCGCGCGGGAAATGCCGTGACGGATCGCGCCCGCCTGACCGGTCGTGCCGCCGCCATAGACGTTGACGCTGACGTCGTACTTGTCGGAAAGGTTCGTCAGAACGAGGGGCGAACGGACGATCATCTTCAGCGTTTCGAGACCGAAGTACTCTTCGATGTCACGCTTGTTGATCGTGATGTTGCCGGTTCCGGGGAGAAGACGAACGCGCGCGACGGACTTTTTACGTCTGCCGGTGCCGATATAAGCGATCTTTGCCATAGTCGTTCTCCTTTCCGATTACTTGAGCTCCAGCGCCTGGGGCTGCTGTGCTTCGTGGTTGTGGTTCGGACCTGCGTAGACGCGAAGCTTCTTCAGCATCTTATCGCCCAGCGGGCCTTTCGGCATCATGCGGCGGATGGACTCGTAAACCGCAAACTCCGGCTTCTGCTCAAGCAGGGTGCGATACTTGACTTCCTTGATTCCGCCCGGGAAACCGGTGTGGTGGATGTGGGTCTTCTGATCGAGCTTCTTGCCGGTCAGACGGACCTTCTCGGCGTTGATGATGATCACGTGATCACCGCAGTCAACGTGAGGCGTAAAGATGGGCTTGTGCTTACCGCGAAGGATCGCAGCGACCTGGCTGGACAGACGGCCAAGAACCATGTCCGTCGCATCCACGACATACCAGCTGCGCTCAACGGTTTCGCCCTTTGCCATATAGGACTTCATGGCGATTCCTCCAATATATAAATTTTATAAACTTTTGCTGCATTCGGCGTTCTGATGTCGGGGCTGTGACGCAGTTCCACCCAATGGCACTCGATTATAATAACAAAACGAGACAAGTCTGTCAAGCAATTTTTTCAGATTTTTCGGTATATTTTTTGCGGGAACGCGCAATTTAACCGTATCAGACAGAAGTGAATCGGATCGGAGGAAGTTATGCCCCATCATACCGTGATCTATCGCATCAATCTGCACGGCTGCGGCGGCGAAAAGCTGCCCGCGGATCGCGAGACCCGCGCCCCGGAACGCACCGAGAAAGGCATGCGCCCATGAAGCCGCCGTTTGACGCAAAGGAATATCAAAAAGAGGTCGCCGCCCGCGCGCCGAAAAGCCCCGCGCTTCTGCAGGTCTGCAAGGCGTTTCTGGTCGGCGGGCTGATCTGCGTGCTCGGACAGGGCATCCACGACCTTGCGCTTCTGATCCCGCTCAATGAGCAGGACGCGTCGACGGTCAGCTCCGTGACGCTGATCTTTCTTACGGCACTCCTGACCGGGCTCGGCGTGTTCGATCGGATCGCGTCGTTCGCAGGCGCGGGCACGGTCGTGCCGATCACCGGCTTCGCAAACTCGATCGCCGCGCCCGCCATGGAGTACCGCCCCGAGGGCTTCGTGCTCGGCGTCGGCGCAAAGCTCTTTACGATCGCGGGACCGGTGCTCGTCTACGGCGTCGGCGCTTCGATCATCGTGGGACTTTTGTCCCTGCTGTTCTGATTGCCGCTTTCGCTTGCTTCGCTGTTTCGGCGGACAGACAATGTTTCGGGATGCCGAGGTCGGCATCCCAAAACGTTCGTTTTCGTCTTCTTGAGATGCAGCATTCGCATTACGCCAGTGCTTTCAGCCGCTCGATCTCGCGGCGGACGTAATCGACCGTTTCTCCGCTTGTCGTGTTGAAATCTTCTTTCAGGATCACAAGCTCGCGTTCGAGCGCGTCGATGCCCCGACGATAATCCCCCATGCGCTCGCATACCTGCGCGATCGCTTCCAGCGCGTCGACCATCCGCGGCGCCTGCTGAACGTCCATTGCCTTTTCATACATCGCGATCGCTTCTTCAAACCGTCCGGCACGCGCATACACATCGCCCATGGAAAGCCAGACCATCCATTCGTTCGCATACGTTTCGCACATACCCTTCCAGATCTCCATCGCGGTTTCGCGGTTGCCCTTAAACCATTCGATCTTGCCCTCGTAGAGCGGCACGCGGAAGGTCATCTCGTACTTTGCCATTTCGGAAAGATACTGCTTCGCCTCGTCGAACCGCTGATCGTCGATCAGATCGCCTAAGAGCCACAGATACGCTCTTGCCGCATCCGGATGCGCCGCGATATGCGCCTTCCAGAACTCGATCTCGCGATGATGGGACCAGAGGTACCAATCGTCGGCGCGTCCGCCCATGGCGGTGCTGAGCTCGACGAACGCGTGTCGGTGATAGGGATCGCGGCGGATCGCTTCCCTTGCCGCAAGCTCCGCCCGCGCATGGCACTGCTCGGCAAGGCGGTTTTCCATATCGGCAAGCAGCGCGTACGGCTCCGGATTGTCCGGCTCCTTCATGCCCTTTTCCAGAAGGAACCGGCGCTCCATCTCCACGACGGCGGGATCGAACTCCCGCACATCCCAGATCATGTTCTGAATCCGCTCCATGCGCGTGTCGTCGGAAAGCGCGAACAGCGCATCGATCGTCACGCCGAAGTACGCGGAGATCTCCGGCAGCAGGGAGACGTCGGGAAGCGTCTCGTTTCGCTCCCAACGGCTGACCGCCTGTCCCGTCACGCCGAGCTTTTCCGCAACCGTTTCCTGCGTAAGCCCGCGCGCAATCCTGAGTTCCTTAAACTGTTTTCCGAATTCCATTGTTGTTTCCTCCTGTTTCGTTCTGTACACAGGATAGCAAAACGGCGCGTCGTTTTACAGCGCGCCGTCAAAGAGTCGATTCAACCCGCGGTTGGACGCCGATCAATACGCGTTCTCCAGAATGAACGCGTCCTGCTCGGGATCGCCCTTTTCGTACACCCAGCTGTCGTACCACGGCGAATAGGTCTGAAACTCGATATGCCGATCCTCCGGATAGAAGGTCATCACGCGTACGAACGCGAGCCCGTACTTGCGGTCATCCTGATAGTTGAACATGATCGTTGTAAACGAGCGATCCTCCGTCCCGTCGCCGTCGTCGTCAAACCAATCGGTACGCCGCTGCGCCCCGTGCTCATGCCCGCACAGCATCAGCCGCGCGTGCGGATCGTCCTGCACCACCGTTTGAAACAGCTCCCGTGCCTGTCCGCTGAACCTGCCGTTCGGCTGCAAGCCGTAAT
This sequence comes from uncultured Clostridia bacterium, assembly GCA_937915925.1. GTDB lineage: Bacteria > Bacillota > Clostridia > Christensenellales > CAG-138 > UBA3792. Next base: position 16,066 of record CALGGM010000164.1, read on the forward strand.
GGATGAGATACAGCACGACCGCGTCCGGGTACTGCGCTCGGACCTCGTGGATCCATTCCTGCAGCTTGAGCCCGCGCACCCAGTAGCCGATCCCGAATACCAGGAACGTATCGCCGCCCGCCTCGAACGTCTCGTACCCCGCCTCGCCTTCGTTGTACAGTTTGCCTTCCTTCTGCACCGCCTGCGCATAGGGACGCTTCGTGAACAGCCCATGCTTCAGCTTCGACGTGATGTCGTGATTGCCGCTTGCGATCATGCCCGGAATCTCTTCAAAGATCGGCACCAACGCCTCCGTCGCGTTGTCCCACATCAGCGGGGACGTGCCGTCCACGACGTCGCCGGTATGCGCGACGAACACGATGTTCCGTTCGTCCTTCTCCTTTAAGATCCAGTCGCGGATGCTGTTGAACGCGTCCGGATAATCGTGGGAAAGAAGCTGCGTATCGCTCATCCACACCACGGTAAACGGCGTGGGGACCGGCTCCGGCGTCGGCTCGGGCGTGGGGGTCGACGGACGCGCCGTAGGGGCAGGAGCCATAGTTGGGATCGGCGTGGGCGTTACCCAGGTAAAGTCAGACCCCAATACAGAGTCGGAATACGCCTTGAGACTATAGCCCTTATTGTCGGCGTACTTCACCAGGATATATCCATCGCCCGACAGCTGCTCCTGCCAGGGAATCTCAAAACGGTACTTCCCATTGACGACGGTTTTAGTATCCTGATACTCCACCTGCCCAGAGGAATTCAGAAACCAGTTTACCGTTACCTCCGCGTCGGTCTCTGCCGTACCGTTCACGATCATTTTGTCCCCGATCAAACTGCCTTCGTCGTCCAGCCCCTCCACTTCCACGGAGATCTTCGCCCGGGAAGATGCCCCGACCTCATAAGAGAAGGTTTCGCTATTATTTGCTTTGTCGGTAATTTCAATCGTGACACGATCGCCTTTTCTCAGATACTCGTCACCCTCAAGAGCGAGCGTGAATTTTCCGTTCGCGTCTGCCTGCGTATTGTCATTTGCAAGCAATACCGTGTTCCCACCGCGATCTAAAGACACATGAACCGCTGCCGCAGCCTCCGTCGTGCCGGATATTACGCCGGTATCCTCTGTCAGCGCAGCATCAAGCGTCGGATCATCCACGCCCTTATCCACCTCGGTGTCCCAGGTGATCGTTCCCCCCATATAGGTGCCGCTTCTGCTAACGCCATATCCATCGGCATATTCTACCCGAATGCGCCCCTCTCGGATATCCGTCATGGCAGGGGTTATTCTCTGCTGATAAATGCCGCCTTCCGCGTAAAAATCACTGACTTCATAGTCGCCGAATATGAGTTTCAGTTCATAACCGTCGCTTGCCTCGCCTGAAACGATCAGCGACTCCGACAGGACCACGCCATCTTCATTCGGCTCCTGCCTCAAACTGACAGTTATCTTGTCGCGGGCCGATTCGTGG
>CALGGM010000165.1 GCA_937915925.1 uncultured Clostridia bacterium
ACAGCGCGCGCCCGATGAACATGCCTGCGCCGATCATGACGGAGATCGTTCCCATGACCGAAGCGCGCATACCGGACGGCGAGGATTCCGCGGGCATCGTGAGGATCAGCGTGTCCGACATCGACCAAAGCCCGCCGATGGAGCAGCCGTACGCGATGCCGGCGGCGACGGGTCCCCAGTTTAGACGGCAGGCGAGCACGAACAGCAGTAGTCCGACAAGCGCCAATCCACCGAGGATCAGACAGACCTTTTTGCGTCCGAGCTTATCCGAGAAGAACCCGCTCACGATCGTGACCGCGCCGTTGACCAGCGGATAGATGATCAGCGCAACCGATACCAGCGCCGTGGACATTGCGCCCTCGAGCACCGTGGAATAGTACGAGGTATAGAACGTCGTTGCAAAGAACAGAAAGCCCGTAATGAAGATCCAGCGGAGCTGACGGTTTTTGAAAATGAACCGGATCGCGCGGAACACGCCGCCCTGCTCGGCGGTGCCGTTCTTTTTGTCCTCCTCCGCCTTCTTCTGCCGCTCCTCCGGCGTCAGCGAAAGGAAGCTCCTCCGCTGCTCCACAAAGACCGGCGTCTCCCGCATGAGCAGAAATGACCCGGCGCCGATGACGATCGCGACGATGACCGGGATCAGATACACCGTGCGCCAGCTCTCGGGCACGTCCTCCTTCAGGAACGCTTTCGACAGTACGCCGATCAGCGAAACGGAGATCAGCGCAATGCCCTTTGCGACAAAGCTGTAGGTCGCGCGCTTTTCTTTCGGCGCGGTCTCCATGATGTACAGCACCTGCATATCGTTCGGCGTGAAGAACAGCATGAACAGCATGCCGAGGATGTACTGCACGACGCTGTGGCTCGTCATGACGATCAGCATGCCGACGCCCATGCCGACGGTGTTGATCATCAGAAAGATCCGGCGTCCGAACCGGTCGGACAGCGACTTATAGAACGGTGTGACGATCAGAAACAGCTGCGCGACAAGCGCCCATGAATCGACGGTGTTGATCGCGTTCTTGTATTCCGGCACGGTGACGTCGCGCGACGCGATCCCGAACAGATCGAACATCGCATACGGCTGCATGGCGGAGTTCATGTTGGACGTGATCTCGTCCACGATGTAGATGACCGTCAGCACGATCATCGCAACCAGCAGATAATACGCGCTCTTCGGACGGTTCGCTTCGCGGTTCAGCCGCAGCAGCTCCCTCTGCTCCCGGGCAAAAGCCTTCTCCTTGTTCAAAACGGTTCCTCCTTTGCGGCATACCGCCGCTTCCGCTCCTCATTATAACAAATCCCCCGTGCCTCTGCAATCCCGCTTTTGGCGCGGTCGGCAGGTACGGGGGATTTTTCGTATAGTCTTTATGCCGCGAGCTCGAACTGGCTGTTGTAAAGCTCGGCGTAGAAGCCGTTTCTTTGCATCAGCTCGTCGTGCGTGCCGCTTTCGATGACGTCGCCGTCCTTCATGACAAGGATCAGATCGGCGTTGCGGATCGTGGAAAGCCGATGCGCGATCACGAACGACGTGCGTCCCTGCATCAGCGTGTCCATCGCCTTCTGGATCAGCATTTCCGTGCGGGTATCGACCGAGCTCGTCGCCTCGTCTAAGATCAGCATCGGCGCGTTCTCGATCATGGCACGGGCGATCGTGATGAGCTGCCGCTGTCCGGCGGACAGGTTCGTGTTGTCGTCAAGCACCGTATCGTAGCCCTGAGGCAGCGTCTTAATGAAGCTGTGCAGCCCCACCGCCTTACACGCGCGCACGACCTGTTCGTCGGTCACGCCCTGCTTTGCATAGATGATGTTCTCCTTCACCGTGCCTTCAAACAGCCATGTATCCTGCAGAACCATGCAGAACAGCGCATGTACGTTGGTCCGCGTCAGCTCGTCGATCGGTACGCCGTCGATGCAGATCTTTCCCGCATTCGTCTCGTAGAAGCGCATGAGAAGGTTGACCATCGTGGTCTTGCCCGCGCCGGTCGGTCCGACGATCGCGATCTTCTGCCCCGCCTTTGCCTCCGCCGAGAAGTCGTGGATGATGACCTTGTCGGGGTTGTAGCCGAAGCGCACATGGTCGAAGCTGACGTTTCCCTTCGCGGCGGAAAGCTTTGTCTGCTTGCCGCTCTCGTCGGACATCTCCGTTTCGGAAAGGAACGCGAACACGCGCTCGCCCGCCGCCGCAGCGGACTGGAGGTTGGTCGCCGCCTGCGCGATCTGTGAAAGCGGATTCGTAAACAGCCGAATGTAGATCATGAACGCCACGATGACCTCAAAGCCGATGACCTTGTTGATCGTCAGTACCGCGCCGACCACGCACACCACGACATAGCCGAGGTTGCCGATAAAGCCCATCAGCGGTCCCATCATGCCGGACAAAAACTGGCTTTTCCACGCGCTGTCATACAGCCCGTCGTTCATCTCGCGGAAGGTCGTCCGCGCCTGCCGTTCGCCGTTGTACGCCTTGACCACGGTGTGTCCCGCGTAGGTCTCCTCGATGTGTCCGTTCAGCGCGCCAAGCTGGTTCTGCTGTCGCACGAAGTATTTCTGCGAGCGCTTGACGATCGTCGTCATCAGCGCAAAGCCGAGCAGCGACGCGAGGATGCCGGACAGCGCCATGATCCAGTTCGTATAGAACATCATAAAGAGACACCCCACGAACATCGTAATCGCCGTCACGAGCGTGCTGATGCTCTGTCGGTATGCCTGCCCGACCGTGTCGACGTCGTTGGTCACGCGTGAGAGCACGTCGCCGGTCGTCGTGCCGTCGAAGAATTTCAGCGGCAGGCGGTTGATCTTCTGTGAGATATCCTCGCGCATGCCCTTTTCGAGGCGCTGCGTGACCGTCGTCATGATCCATCCCTGCACGAGACTGAACAGTGCGCCGAGCCCGTAGAGCACGGCGAGCGTCACGGCGATCCGCAAAAACGCGTTCAGATCGATGCCGGTCATCAGCCCGTCTGTGATGATCTTGGTCATGTCCTTTAGCTTCGACGGTCCGATCAGGTTCAGGATCGTGCCAGCCGCCGCCATCAGCAGCGCGGTGACGATCATCGGAAGATAGCGTTTGCTGTAGCGGAGCAGGTCGCGGATCGCCTTGCCGAAGTCGTTCGCCTTTTCGCCGCCGCCCATGCGCGGTCCGTGTCCGGGACCCCTTCTGGGCGTATTGAACTTGGTATCGCCGACCTTATATTTCTTCTGTTCAGGCATGTTCGATCTCCTCCTTCGTCAACTGGGATTCCGCAATCTCGCGATAGACCCTGCACGATTTCAAAAGCTCCCTGTGCGTGCCGACGCCCGCGATCTCGCCGTCGTCGAGCACGATGATCTTATCCGCATCCATGATCGTGCCGATGCGCTGCGCCACGATCAGCGCCGTCGCGCCGTCGGTCTGCTTTTTCAGCGCGTGCCGGAGTGCGCGGTCGGTCTTATAGTCGAGCGCCGAGAACGTGTCGTCGAAGATATAGATCTCCGGTCGCCGCGCGATCGCCCGCGCGATCGAAAGCCGCTGCTTCTGCCCGCCGGACACGTTCGTGCCGCCCTGCGCGATCGGCGCGTCGTACGTGCCTTCGAGCTTTGAAACGAACTCCTCCGCCTGCGCAACGGCGACCGCTTCCTTCACGAGCGCGTCGCCCGCGGGCGCTCCGCCGTTGTCGCCGTACGCGACGTTCGAGCGCACCGTGCCGGAAAAGAGCACCGCACGCTGCGGCACGTAGCCGATGCGGTTTCGAAGCGCCTGCTGTGAAAAGTCCCTGACGTTCACGCCGTCGACCAGCAGCTCTCCGCCCGTGACGTCATAGAAGCGCGGGATGAGGTTCACGAGCGTGCTCTTGCCGCTGCCCGTCGCGCCGATGAACGCGACCGTCTCGCCCTTCTTCGCGGTAAACGAGATGTGCTTTAAAATGTCGTCCGCCGCGTCCGGATAGCGGAACGAAACGTCGCGAAACTCGATCTCGCCCGCGTGCGCGGGATCGGTCTCCGTCACCGTGCCGTCCGTGATGCGCGGCGCCGTGTGCAGGACCTCGTCGATACGTCCCGCGGAGACCGCGGCACGCGGCAGCACGATCATCGTCATCGTCAGCATCATGAACGCCATGATGACCTGCATCGCGTAGGACGAGAACACGACCATATCCGAGAACAGCTCGATCTTCTCCATGCCGAAAGCGGCGTCGATCATATAGACGCCGACCCAGTAGATCGCAAGCGTCAGCCCCGACATGATCAGCGTCATGACCGGCGCCATCACCGCAAGCGCGCGTCCCGTAAAGAGATGCGTTTTCATGAGATCGACGTTCGCCTTTTCAAACTTCTGCTCCTGATACCGCTCGGCGTTGTACGCGCGCACGACGCGGATGCCGCTGAGGTTCTCGCGCGTGACGCGGTTTAAGTTGTCGGTCAGCTTCTGGATCTTCGTAAAGCGCGGCACGACGAGAACGAACAGCGTGACGATCATCACCAGCAGCACGGCGACCGCCACCGCCGTAACCGTCGTCCACTGCCAGCTCTTTCCCGCGATCTTCAGGATCGCCCAGACCGCCATGATCGGTGCTTTCACCATCGCCTGCAAGCCGATCGCGACCACCAGCTGGATCTGTGTGATATCGTTGGTGGAGCGGGTGATGAGGCTCGCGGTCGAAAACCCGCCGATCTCCTCCATCGTAAAGGCCATCACGCGATCGTACACCGCTTCACGAAGACGCATCGCAAGCCCCGCCGCGATCCGCGCCACAAAGAAGCCGGTCGCGACCGACGCCGCGACGCTGCCGAGCGCGCAAAGAAGCATCATGCCGCCGGCTTTTAAGATCTCGGACATGGCGCTGCCCTCGGTCTGTACGAGCTTGGTGATCTCGGACATGTAGTCCGGCATGCGAAGATCGAGCCACACCTGCGTCACGATGAACGCAAGCGAAGCCGCCGCAAAGATCAGATCCTTCCGTTTCAAATATCGAAACAGCTTCAAAAGCTTCATTTTTCTTCCTCCTTCGTCTCGGCGTCGCTGCCGACCAGCTTTTCAAGAAGGCAAAGAAGCGTCTTCTTCTCCTCCTCGGAAAGCTTGGAAAACAGCTGCTCCACCGCCTTCGCATGCTCCTCCATGACCTCCTCCGCGCGCCGTTTTCCGCGCTCGGTGAGGACGACGATCGTACTGCGCCGATCCTGCGGGTCCGTTTCGCGTTCGAGAGATCCGTCCTCGACAAGGCGGTCGATCATCTCCGACAGCGTCGATTTGCTGACGTAGATCTCCCCCGCAATGTCCTGCTGCTTCATGCCGACGCCGCGTTTATACAGGATCACCAGAATGATCTCCCGATGCGCCATCGGCGAGCGCGCGCATTCCTGCGCCTTGTTTTTCCGCATCACGCGGTTCACCAGCATAAACCGGTCGAACAGCGCTGCGCTGATACTGTTCTGCATGCTTCCTCCGTTCGGTTCCGTACAGTTCGATTCCGAACCATTATAGTGTCGACCGCCGCGTTCGTCAATCCCCGAAATGCGAACTTTCTGCAAACCGGACGTATTTTAACCGATCTCCCGCGCAATCATAAGGATCGGAGCGGGATCTCAATATAGGTTGACATATTATATCGCATGCGATATAATTTTCTCAGAGGTGAGGGACATGAACGAAGCATACGAATCGCTGCAATTAAGGAACCAGCTGTGTTTCCCGCTGTATGCGGTTTCCAATATGATCACAAGAAAGTACAAGCCGCTTTTAGACCGGCTCGATCTGACCTACACGCAGTACATCGTCATGATGGTTTTGTGGGAGCAGGGCGCGGTCAACGAAAAGGCTCTGTGCGAATCGCTGTTTCTGAAAACGAACACGCTCACGCCGCTCGTTCAGAAGCTCGAACGCAAGGGACTGATCGAAAAGAAGCGGAGCAGCGCCGACGCGCGCAATCTCGTCATCACGCTGACGGAAAGCGGCGAGGCGCTGAAGGAGCAGGCGCTGTGCGTCCCGGAATCGATCGCAAAGGAGTTTCATCTTTCGGTTGAGGAAGCGATGTTCTT
>CALGGM010000166.1 GCA_937915925.1 uncultured Clostridia bacterium
AAGTAATAGATGTTACATAATAGTAGGGGGCGACGACCTCGGCGCCCCGTCAAAAAGCACAGCAGCGGAACGGGAAGGTGATACATTCCCCTACAATCTCCGTAGGGGCGGATATCATCCGCCCGTCTCGTTTCGCTCGGTTCAAACGACAACCCTTCCGTCGACCTATCGGTCGACACCTCCCCTTGCACAGGGGAGGCAAGATGGATGTCAATGGCTCGTAAGGGCGGATCGCATCCGCCCGCCATAACAGCGGAACGGGAAGATGATATCTTCCCCTACAGGTTGGTTTTCCTTTTTCAACGCGGTGGGTGCCTGATCGGTTGACAGACGCTTTTGAAATGCGATATAATATTCATTCAAAGATGAAACGATCATGAGGAGCGAATCATGAAACGAATGGGAAAATGCGGCGCTGTGCTGCTTGCGGCATTGCTGCTGCTTGCGGGCTGTACCGCGGATCGGGCGGAGCTTGCGAAGGTCGAAGAGCCGGTTCCGACGGTCGAAGCCGAACATACGCCGGTCATCGAGGAGACGGTGGAAAGCGTTGATGTGGTGATGGCGGAGGTCGTCACGCCTGCGCCGACGCCCACGCCTGCGCCGACGCCCACGCCGACCCCGACGCCGGAACCGACCCCGACGCCGGTCCCCGATCCGATCGAACGGGAATGGACCGCTGAGGACGGGGCGTTCTCGCTGAACCTTGAGCCCGACGGCAGCTTTACCGCGCGTTACGGCGATCGCGAAGCCGCGGGCACGTTTACCGCAAAGGACGGCTTCCTGACGCTTTCGGATCAGACCGGACGCGCCGACAAGGTCCCGTTCACCACGGACGGACAGACGCTGACGGTCGCGTTCGCGGGGCAGGTCCCGCTGACGCTTACGGCGAAGGAGAACGGTATGAGCTCGGAACCCGAGCCGATGGGAACCTTTTTGCCGCGTACGGACAGCGCGCCGGAGATCGCGTACGCGTACGTGAACGACGCGATCGTGACGGTCGAACTTGCTGACGGCGCGATCGCCGCGGCATACTGCTTTACGTGTCTCGACACCCCGCCCGCCGAAAACGAGCCGGATTGGCTTTCGGTGAACGCGTCGGTGTTCCGCACGTTCAAGTACGACGGGCAGTACAACATCTTCGTCCGCGACGAGCAGGGATGCGTGAGCGCGCCGTACCCGATCAAGGTCGATTCGGGCTTTACGTACAACATCCGCTCCGAGGGTCTTACGTGGCTCAACACGCCGTTGGACGAGACGGTCGCGGCGGCGGGCAGCTCGGTCGATGAGCTGAACGACGCGATCACAAAGGACGTCGCCGAAGCGGGCTTCTATACGCGCGAGGGCGGCGTGACGTCCGCGGTCTCGGCGGTGTCGCACATGACGGAGCTCGGGTACTCGATCCCGTATCAGGGCGGCGGCAAGTACCAGGACGAGCACGAATGGGGCTTGAATCCCAAGTGGGGCGCAAAGCTCGATTACCCGACGCAGGACGGCAACGGCAAGTATTACTACACGGGCATGCAGTGCGTCGGTTCGATCACGTGGGCGATGAAGCAGGCGGGGCTGAACACGAACAACGCCTCCACCGGATGGCAGATCGGTCTGCTCGGCGCGGTCAACCGCAGTAAGGACAATCAGATCAAGTACAACCAGGCGCGCAGCGGCGATTTCGTGCAGGTCAACGCGCATTACGAGCTGATCGTGGATCGGCTCGATACCGACGGCGACGGACTGGCGGATTCGTATCTGCTGTATGAAATGTGCGCGCCGCATCTGACGTTTTTGATCCTGACCTTCCGCACGATGCGCGGCAGGACGTTCTTCAACATGGACGGGCTGTACAACAACACCGGACGGCTCAGCGACAAGAACCGGTTCTGGCAGACCTACTGGATCCCGACCGAGGCGATGCCGGAACGGATGCAGACCGCGTACGCCTCGGCGGACACGAACCGCGCGCTCGACCGGCTGATGCGTGCGACGGGGCTTGTCGGCGCAGAGGAGCACTCGATCGTCGGATAAATCAAATACGGAGCTGTGAAAGGATCCCGACGTTAAGGCAAGCGGACCTTTGATAGCTCCTTTGTTTTAAGAAAAACAGAAAAATATTTCCAAAACCGTGTCACACTTCGGCGTTATGAAGTGTCTAATGGATATAAGGGCGATGCGAACGCGGTTTTTGTTGACAAACTGCGTGTCTCGCAGTACGATAAAAGAGAGAGAACGGAGGCAAATATGCGAATGATCGGTAAGAAACTGTTTGCACTGCTGCTGTGCTTTGCAATGCTCTATGCGCTTCTGCCCGCGTTTGCAGCGGCGGAGGAGGAAGTGCCGGATGAAATCACGGAAAGCGAAGCCGAGGACGCGGAACAGCTCGTTCTTGCGCCGACGGGTGAGGAGAAAGGCGTGCCGCTCGAAAACAGCACGGTGATCGATGAGGAATTTGCGTTCAATCGGAACTGCTTTTATGAAATCACCACGCCGGGAGAAACCGTTTTTCGACCGGTCACGGCGGAAGATGACGGCTATTTTAAATTTCATATCAAAACCGATCATGTGCATCTGCTGTTTACCGACAGCGAATTCAATGTGCTTTTTGAAGCAGAGACCGTAGTGGATTATGCGAAGGAGCTGATGGCGCTTACGTATCGGGACGGCGGGCAAACGTATTATGTCGGCGTATCGTATCAGGATCCGCAGCGCACGGGAAGCTTCAACGTGGCGGTTTATCAGTACGGCGCAAACGCCTGCGGCGATTATGTGACGTGGTCGTTTGATGAGGACAGCGGGGAGCTGTCTTTGAGCAGCGGCACCATGTGGGATTTCACGCCGGAGACGGTGCCGTGGAGAGCGTATCGGGACCGGATCAAAACGCTCCGTATTTCAACCAGCGGCAGTACCGTCATCGGTGAATATGCGTTTTACGGATGCTCCAATCTGGAATCCATCGAAAACAACAAAAGCATTGGCGCCATCGCGGGCTATGCGTTCTACGGAACGGCATTGCGGAAATTGGAGTGGCCGGACTTTTGCTGGTTCGGAACGTACGGCGGCGTCGGAGAATATGCGTTCGCATACTGCAAAAATCTGAAAACGTTCTACATACGGAAGGACAACAGTACGTACTCGATCGGAGATTATGCGTTTTACGGCAGCGGTCTCGAATCCGCCATATTTGTAAACAATCTCCCCAGAATCGGATCGTATGCGTTTGCGGAGTGCAAAAATCTTGAAACGGTCTCTCTTCCGAACGAGGTGACGATGGACGGCTACGGCTTGACGCTCGGAGATTATGTGTTCCAAAATAGCGGACTGCAGACGCTGCAAATCCCGAAGATCGTGACGGAAATCGGCGTCGGACCGTTTGCGGGCTGTAAACGGCTTGCGCCGAATGCGCTCACGGTGGCGAACGAAAACGAGACGTTCATCGCAAAGGACGGACTGCTGCTCACGAAGGATGGAAAGACGCTTCGGTCCGCGCTTTATCAGACGGCGAGCGGCGCGTATACAACGCCGAGCAGCGTTCGAACGATCGCAGACAGCGCGTTTTACGGCTGCGGCGCGCTGACGGAGCTCAAGCTCTCGTCCGGCGTCGTCACGGTCGGTGAAAATGCTTTTACGGACTGTGCGGCATTGCAGAAAATCACGGTCCTGCAGTCGCTGAAGCAGGTCAATCGCGGCGCGTTTTCGGGCTGCGGCGCGCTTTCGGACGTCTATTATCTCGGGTATGAGGAGGAACGGGAAGCAAAGCTTTCCGTCGAGCCGGACGGCAACGACGCGCTTTTGAACGCCGTGTGGCATTATACGGAAAAGAGCAATTTCGACGGCACGGTCGAGTGGGATCCGAACGATGTGCAGTTCAAGGGCACGACCCCGTACGTGACCTATACGGGGGAAGCCTTTACGCCGCGCTTCACACTGAAGGATGCAGCGGGAAACACGGTCGATGAAAGCGCCTACACGGTGGAATACCTTGAGAATACCGAGCCCGGCACGGGTTATGCGGTGGTTACGTTCACGGAAGGATACACCGGCTCGTTCCGTTCGTTCTTCAAGATCTATCTGCCCGCGACGACGGAAACGAAGGTCGAAAATGTGTCCGACGGCGTCCGCATCAGATGGAAGCCCGTCGAGAACGCAGCGGGCTACGTCATCTATCGCCGCGCGTGGAACCTCCAAAGCGCGGGCTGGACGACGTTTGAACGCTGGAACAATACGACCGACACGACGTGGACGGACACGAAGGTCTATGCCGGTACGCGCTATCAGTACGGCGTCAAGGCGTATTTTGAACGGCGCAACGACGCGGTGACCGGCGCGGAGATCGGCGGGAACGTCGGCGACAACTTCAATCTCGGACACGTCGGTCCGCTGAAGACGACCGTGCGCATCACGACGCGGCACCTGAAAACGCTCGCGCCTGCCAAGAATGCGATCACGGCGACGTGGGACACCTCCAAGGTCTTTACCGGGTATCAGGTTCGTTATGCGACCGACGAAGCGTTTACGAAGAACGCGGGCGCGGTCAAGGTCGGCGGCGCGGCGAACGAGAAGACCGTGCTGAAATCGCTGAAGGCGAACACGGTCTACTATGTGTCCGTACGCTCGTACCATGAATTCGAGGGCATGACGTACTTCGGCGAGTGGTCGAACGTGATCCGCGTCAAGACCGGAACGAGCCAGACGGTGTATGACGTGATGTACCGCGCGGTCGCGGTCGGCGAAAACAAGTATAAGGAGAGCCCGCTAAAGGGCTGCGTCAACGACGCGAACGCGATGACGGGCATGCTGAAGGGACTGAACCGCCCGTTCGCCGTGAAGACGGTCACCAACGGAAGCAAAACAGCGATCATCAACGCGATCCGGACGTCGTTTGCGGATGCGATGGACAGCGACGTCTCCCTGTTCTGCTACTCGGGACACGGCGTCAACGCAAGCGGCGATTCCGACAGCGAGTACGACCTGTATCAAGGCGCGCTCGTTTCGACCGACATGGAGTATATCACCATGAGGGAGCTTGCGGCAGAGCTGAGCAAGGTCCGCGGACGCGTGATCGTGATCCTCGACAGCTGCCACAGCGGAGCATCGATCGCGAGATCCGAACAGGAGCAGGAAGCGGAACTCGAAGCCTTCCGTGCATCTGCGATCGAAGCGTTCTCGGGGTACTATCTCGAGGATACGGCAAAGGGCGGCGAGACGTCAAAGATGGGCGAATTCCGCCAGAGCAAGTTCATCGTCATTGTTGCGGCGAGCTATTGGCAGTCCTCGTATGACGGCAAGTTCGACGGCTCCGGCTACAGCCAGGGCGCGTTCACGGCGGCGATTATCAAGGGGATGGGCTGTTCGTATCCGAACGGCAAGTACCTCGGTTCGATGCCCGCGGACGCGAACAAGGACAAAAAGGTCACGCTTTATGAACTGTTCAACTACGCGAACTCGCAGGCAAAGCGTTGGAGCCCGCGGCAGGACGCACAGTATTTCGGACCGGATGATGAGGTCCTGTTCCGCAGATAATTCCGGTATGCCAGCGCGCTTCGCTTATGCGGAGCGCGTTTTTATGTTATGGCGGGCGGATGCGATCCGCCCCTACGGGTAAAAATCGACCTCCCCTTGTCAGGGGAGGTGGCAGCCGAAGGCTGACGGAAGGGTAGTCATTTGAACCGCAAGTCTCTTGACGGGCGGATGATATCCGCCCCTACGGGTAGTTACTGTCTTGCCTCCCCTGTGCAAGGGGAGGTGGATCGCGAAGCGAGACGGAAGGGTTGTCTTTTGAACCGCGCTAACTTTTCGGGCGGATGCGATCCGCCCCTACGGGTAAAACCAACCTGTAGGGGAAGATATCATCTTCCCGTTCCACTGTTGCGGTGGGCGGATGCGATCCGCCCCTACAAGCCGTTTTCCCAATCGCGCGCGGCGATACCAAAAGGCTTCTCCTTGAGGAGAAGCTGGCACCGATAGGTGACTGATGAGGTGTTGCAAATCTCCACTCCGAGCGAATTGTGAAAAAATGTTGCGAGGAAAGTTCACAGGAAAAAAGAGGAATTCGCCTGCCGACGTCGAATTAAATAATAAAATCGATCTAAGTAAGAACGATAAGAAAGATCGATCTAAGTATATCGATCTTTCTTAAATCAAGCTGATTACCTTGTTCATTCTTATATCGTTCTTCTTAAGAAGACCGAAAGAAAGAACAAATTCGTTTTTCTTGGAAAGAAGACCGAAAAAAGAAACGAAGCTTTGCAACCGAATCCGCTTCAGCGCGGTATTTCGGATAAGAGGATCGAAGCCTCTTTGCAAGGCGGCGGGAATGTGGTATACTGGGGAGCATGAAAACGGGAACGGACAACCGCAAAAAACGCATACGCCTCGCATGGATCGTTTCGGGGATCGTGCTTGGCGTGTCGCTGTTGATCGCGATCGTATCGATCGTGCGAGGGCATCGGACCGTGATCGATCTCGAAAACTACGTGAACGTCGGCACAGACGCGGGCGGAAATCCTGCGGTGCTCCTCGATGTGGACGCGATCCTAAACGACCTGCACCTGCCGAACCCGAACCGTCCCGGCGTGAATGCGTCGGACTATCCGGAGGTCTACGCGCTCTGCACGGCGAAGATGCACCTCTATCCGATCGACGATGAGCTCATGCGCGTCACGATCGAGGCGGACACGGACACGCTGGAGCGCTACGGCATCTCGTTTTTAAACACGACTTGGGAACAGCAGATCCGCGGCTTTGTGGAAGGCGCGACGCCGACGCCCATCCCGCTGCCGCCGGAAGCGACGCCTTCGCCCGAACCGACGCCTGCGGCTGTGACCGAGGACGGATATCTCACCTCGCTTCTGGACGCCGAAGGAAATGGCGTGAACCTTCGCGCGGTATGCGAAGCGGTGCACAGCGAACGAGATTTTTTGTGCAAGGAGATATTCGGAAACAATTATGACACAACTAAGACACAAGTGGCGTTTATAGTATATACAGGCGGACGTCACAGAAACCTGTACCGCGCAAGCTACACCGCGACCTACCGTCCGGAGGACGGAACGGAGCCGTATTCGGTCTGGTTCACGGTCGACGTGTACGATCTGATCCGCACGGACGGACAGATCGCGTTTTCAAGCATCGACGTGTCGATGTGCGAATCCGAAGAGGACAGCAAGCGCCTGCCCTCCAACGGAACGGCAACCAGACTTTGGGGCGGCGGCGTGCGCATGGACGGGAAGACAGGGTTCGATCTCAACGGGTTTGTGCGATTTGCGGATCAGCCGACAAGCTACCGCCTCGCAAACGGCGTCTACTGGTCGCCGACGTATGACGCGCTGAGTGAGGACATGATCTGGAAGCTGACGGCGGTGGACGGACACTCGCTTGCGAATCTTCTACGCTATGCGAGAAAGGAGATCTACGCGCGCTACTACGTCGCGTTCGATCCGAAATCGGAGCGCGAGTTCTATGAGCACTACAACAGCTACGACTGGTACGAGGAGAGGCAGCCGGACCTCGAGTGGCTGATGACGGACGCGGAGCGGAACAACATCCGTCTGCTTCGCGAAATACAATCTTTGATCGAAAAGTAAGGAGCGTAATATGAAAACCATTCGCACCATTCTTGCAACCTTCGGGGTCACCTCGCTGCTGTACGGGCTGTTCGCGCTGATCTCGATGCAGCTGAACCCGGCGTTCACGGGACGGTCGATCTTTCAGCTGTTCCGCGACACGGGCTTTGTCGCGCTGGTGATCGGCATCGGCTGCGTGCTGTCGTTCGTCATCATGACGGTCGCGATCGTATCCTTCCGCGACGACGGCGCGCGCAAAAAGCGTGAGTTCGCCTATGACGACGAGGAGGACGATTTCCTTGAGGAGGAGACCGTGCCGGAGGAACAGGCGGACGAGGCGGACGAGAGCTGGTCGCCCGAGATCAAGCGGAAGCAGCGCCGCGCGCTTAAGCACACCGAGGAAACGCCGGACCTGTTCGGCGACGACGAAGACGAGCCGGAGGAAACGATCCCGATGCGAAGCGACGTTTCCGAGCGCCGCAATCCGTTCCGCCGCGTTGAGGAAGCGCCGGAGGAACCGAAGGAAGAGCTGATCATTCCCGAAGCGGAGGAACCGCTTCCCGAGGAGAACGCGGCGTTCATGCCGCCCGAACCGACGGAGACGCCCGAAGCGGAGGAGCCGACGCCTGCGCCCGCCACGAAGAAGTGTATCTATTGCGGCAAGGCGATCGAGGCGGATTCCGCGTTCTGCATCTATTGCGGAAAGCGCGTGTAAAGGAGGCGCAGCAATGTCGAACACAATGATTCGAAGACTGGTTGGCGGCGTCGGTGCCGCGCTGATCTTTCTGATCTGCGGCGTGGTGATCGCGGCGCACTTTCTGACCGGACGGAACCTGCAGCGCATCGACGTTTCCGAATATACGACCGTCCAAAGCGACGGCAGCGGCGGCTATATTGCCGAGCTGGACGTCGACCGGCTGATCACCGAACAGCGGCTGCATAACCCGACCGAGCTGGAGATCGACGACTATCCCGAGATCGCGGCGATCCGCGGGCTTTCTGTGCGCGTGACGCCGCAGGGCGACGCGTTCGAGCTGGAGACGGTCACGATGGGCGAGGACCCGACGGCGCTTTTGAAACGGCACGGGATCCGTCTCATCAACACGGTATGGACGGTGAACCGCGCCGAGCTCGACGGCAGCGGCGAAGCGGAGACGCCTTCGCGAAAGGACAAACTGGTCTTCTCCGATTACGTCGTGACGGTCAGAACGGACAACGGATTCGACGCGAAACTGGACCTTGTGCGGCTTCTCACGGACGCGGGATTTGACCCGAGCGCCGATCCTTCGTCGAGCATCGGCATGCGCGCGCTTTCGTCGCTGGACGTCGCGTGCCAGCAGACCGCCGAAGGCTATCGCCTGCAGACCACGAGCACGCTCCCGTCGGTCATGGACGATCTGAAAGCGGCGGGCATTACGGTCACGCACACGCAATGGACGTGGACCGCGCGCGAGATGGAAGCGCACGTGGGAACGATCACGACCCTTGAACCGCATGCGCCCGAAACCGAGCAGCCCACGCCGCCCGAAACGCACGAGACGCCAAACCCCACGGACGCGCCGGAGACGGATGAACCCACGGCGGTTCCCGAAACGCCCGCGCCCGAAACGCCTGCGCCGACCCGCAGCGCCGATGCGATCGACACGCTGTACGGCTTCGATCAGACCGAGGTCCGAAAGGCGATCCGCGCGGCGAAGGAGCAGAAGTACGGCAGCAGCATCGAGGCGAGCGAGGTCAAGTACAATTACTTCGCGGTCGGCTCGTCGACGACCGAGCACGGCAACGTGTTCCGCCTCGTGTATAAGATCACGACGTCGAGCGGCACGGAATATCTGATCGCGGACGTGTATGATCTCGAATCCGAAACGGGGTATGCGGCAAGCGACGTGAAGCTCAGCGTGGAAAGCAGCAGCACGAAGGCGAGAAGCACCGACGATCTGAAGGACTACAAGGTGTATACGCTGACGGGCGGCAGCATGGTCTTTGCCGAGAACAAGGACAAGAGCCCGTTCGACAAGGACGGTCTCGTGATGGCGAAGAGTCTCACGGAATCGGTGAGCTACGACGAGCTTTGGGACATCCCGCAAACCGACGATCTGACGCTTCTGCAGCTACTTGGCTACGCGAGAAACGAGATGTTCGCGCGCGGCGGACACAAGTTCGGCGATTCGAGCAACTACCTGAAATACTTTAAGCAGTTTTCCTGGTACAAGCCGACCGGCTCGGTCTCCGCCGACGCCCTCGCCGAAAAGTACCCCGCCACCAAAAAGAACATCACCACGATCAAGTTCCTCGAAAAGCTGATCAAGGAAGGATAAACAGGAAGTGACAGAAAGGCTCCTCGCACGGGAGCCTTTTTGACGCCGCATCGCGCGTGATTGATAAGCGGATTGTGGGGTTCAAATGACAACCCCTCAGTCACCTCCGGTGACAGCTCCCCTTGCACAGGGGAGCCAAGATGGATGCCAACGAATTGTGGGGGCGATGGTACGCGGCAGACGACGCTTTGCGTCGTCGCGCGATCTACCGCTGTAATGGAGCGAAGCGGAATGGATCGCATCCGCCCGTTTCGTTTCGCGCGGTTCAAAAGACAACCCCTCCGTCTGCCTGCGGCATCCACCCAATCCCGAAACATGGTCGTTGCGCGTCGCTGCGCTTCTTCAATTCCCTGTTTCGGTCGCAGCTCACCTCGCTCCTCCCCGCACTGCGGGCGCTCGGATCGCTGCCCCCTTGCATAGAGGAGGCAAGATGGATGCCAACGAATTGTAGGGGCGGATCGCATCCGCCCGCATAAGGATGAAATATGGGAAAGGAGATCCTTCGTTATCACTCAGGATGACACACGTCTTGTTCGCGCCGCACCCCTATTATGTCATTCTGAGGAGCGATGGTACGCGCGGGAAGCGCGCGATCTGCCTCTGTAACGAAGTGGAAGCGACGAAGAATCTCCGTCATCTTACCCCGTAGGGGCGGATATCATCCGCCCGCGTAACGATGACAAATGAGGGAAGAAGATCCTTCGTCACCTCGTTTCTCAGGATGACACATGTTTTTGCGTGACGATTCGCAGGGACGGTGGGATCCCCGAAACAATGATACTCTGCGAAACCGCCGCAAATTCGGGGCTTTACAAACCGGCGGGTTTCGGATATAATAAATCGGAAATCGATGATCGGGACGAGTAGCGCGTAGGACGCCCTCAGCGAGCCGCGGTTGGTGCAAGGCGGCGGGAACAAGCGCGTGAAGATCACCCGGGAGTGGATCGGCGAACGCGTGCGCTGGTAGCCGTTCCCGTTTCCCCGCGTTAAGGGGCATTGAGTGGGCAGGGGGAACCCTGTCAACTGAGGTGGTACCGCGGAGTAGCTTCGTCCTCAAATGGACGGAGTATTTTATTTTTGGAGGAAAGCATGTATAAGAAAGTAAGCACCGACATGGACTTTGTTTCCCGCGAGAAGGAAACGCTGGCATTCTGGAAGGAGAACCGCGTCTTTGAAAAGAGCGTGGAATGGCGCAAGGGCGCACCCGCCTTTACGTTCTTTGACGGACCGCCCACGGCGAACGGCAAGCCGCACATCGGACACGTTCTGACCCGCAGCATCAAGGACCTGATCCCGCGCTATAAGACGATGAAGGGCTTTGACGTCCTCAGAAAAGCGGGCTGGGATACCCATGGGCTTCCGGTCGAGCTGGAGGTCGAAAAGCAGCTGGGGCTCGACGGCAAGGAGCAGATCGAAGCCTACGGCGTGGAGCCGTTCATTCAGGCGTGCAAGCAGTCCGTGTGGAAATACGAGTCGCAGTGGCGCGAGATGAGCGATCGCGTCGGCTTCTGGTGCGATATGGACAACCCCTATGTCACCTATAAGGACGACTATATCGAGTCCGAATGGTGGGCGTTAAAGACGATCCACGAGAAGGGACTTCTCTATAAGGGACACAAGATCGTCCCGTACTGCCCGCGCTGCGGCACGGCGCTTTCTTCGCACGAGGTTGCGCAGGGCTATCACGACGTCAAGGAGGTCTCCGCAATCGCGCGCTTCTATTTGAAGGACGGAAGCGGCACGGCGATCCTTGCGTGGACGACCACGCCGTGGACGCTGCCCTCGAACGTCGCGCTGTGCGTCAATGCGCACGAAACGTACTGTAAGGTCGTGCAGGACGGCAAGACCTATATCATGGCGGAAGCGCTGGTAAATACCGTTCTCGGCGAGAATGCCGAGATCGTCGAGACCTTCCCGGGCGAAGCTCTGGTCGGCACCGAGTACGAGCCGCTGTTTGATCTGCCCGTGAACTTCCGCGGAAAGCACGGCTATCGCGTCGTGGCGGACGATTATGTCACGCTGACCGACGGTACCGGCGTCGTTCATATCGCGCCGGCGTTCGGCGAGGACGACAACCGCGTCGGCAAGGTCTGGGATCTGCCGTTCTTGCAGCTTGTCAACACCTCCGGTCATATGTGCGGCGGCACGCCGTGGGACGGGCTGTTCGTAAAGGAAGCGGATAAGCCGATTCTGAAGGCGTTGGAGGAGAGCGGAAAGCTCTTTGCGGCGCTTCCGTTTGAACACAGCTATCCGTTCTGCTGGCGCTGCGACACGCCGTTGATCTATTACGCCCGCGAAAGCTGGTTCATCAAGATGACCGCGGTCAAGGACAAGCTGATCGCGTTCAACAAGTCCGTCAACTGGATCCCCGAGACGATCGGCGAGGGCCGTATGGGCAACTTCCTCGAGAACGTCATCGACTGGGGCATCTCGCGTGAACGCTACTGGGGCACGCCGCTGCCCGTGTGGATGTGCGAATGCGGTCACGTCCATGTCATCGGCAGCAAGGCAGAGCTCAAAGCCATGAGCCGCAACTGCCCGGACGACATCGAGCTGCACAAGCCCTATATCGATCAGGTCGAGGTCGTGTGCCCGGAGTGCGGCAAGATCATGAAGCGCGAGCCGGTCGTTATCGACTGCTGGTTCGATTCGGGCTCCATGCCGTTTGCACAGTGGCACTATCCCTTTGAAAACAAGGAAGAGTTCGAGCGCCGCTATCCCGCCGCGTTCATCTCCGAGGCGGTCGATCAGACGCGCGGTTGGTTCTATACGCTGATGGCGGTCGCGACGTGTCTCTTCGATAAGGCGCCGTTTGAGAACTGCGTGGTCCTCGGACTGGTTTGCGATAAGGACGGCAAGAAGATGTCCAAACACATCGGCAACGTCGTCGCGCCTTCGGACGTACTCGACAAGCAGGGCGCGGACGCGGTCCGTTGGTACTTCTATACGGCAAGTGCGCCGTGGCTCCCGTCGCGCTTCTCCGGCGAGGCGGTCAGCGAGTATCAGCGTAAGTTCATGAGTACTTTGTGGAACACCTATGCGTTCTATGTGCTCTACGCCGACATCGACGGCTTCGATCCGACAAAGCATACCTTAAAGCGCGAGAACCTGTCGCTGATGGATCGCTGGATCCTCTCGCGGCTGCAGACGCTCACAAAGACGGTGGACGGCAACCTTGAAGCGTTCCGCATCACCGAGGCGGGCAGAGCGCTCGTCGAGTTTGCGGACGAGCTTTCTAACTGGTACGTGCGCCGCTGCCGCGACCGCTACTGGGGCGCGGAGATGACCGACGACAAGGAAGCCGCGTACATGACGCTGTATACCGTATTGAAGACGGTTTCGCTGCTGACCGCGCCGTTCTGTCCGTTCATGACGGAAGCGATCTATCAGAACATCGTGCGCTCGGTCGACGAGACCGCGCCGATCTCCGTGCATCTCAACGACTATCCCGCGGTCGACGAATCGTATATCGACGCGGAGCTCGAGGCGGAGATGAGCAAGGTTCTGAACATCGTCACGGTCGGCAGAAGCGCAAGATCGAGCGCGGGGCAGAAGACGCGTCAGCCGCTTTCGAAGATGTACGTGCAGGGCGAGACGCTCTCCGAACGCGCAGCCGAGATCGTCACCGAGGAGCTGAACGTCAAGGAGATCGAATTCATCGAGAACGCCGACGCGCTGATGAGCTATAAGGTAAAGCCGCAGCTGAGAACCCTCGGTCCGCGCTACGGAAAGCTCTTGGGAAAGATTTCTGCGCACCTTTCGGAAAACGGCGACGCGATCGTGCAGGCGCACCATGCGGGAAAGACCTATACATTTGAGATCGACGGCACGGCGGTCGAGCTTTCGGAAAACGACGTGCTCGTTTCGACGCAGCAGAAGGAAGGGCTCGTATCCGAGCAGGGCAGCGGCGTGACCGTTGTGCTCGACACAAATCTGACGCCTGCGCTCAAGGAAGAGGGCCTGATGCGCGAGCTCGTTTCGAAGCTGCAGACGATGCGCAAGGAAGCGGGCTTTGAGGTGTCCGACCATATCCGCGTGGGCTATGAGAACGGCGGCGAAGCGGCAAAGGCGCTTCTGAAATTCGCCGACAGCGTATGCGCCGACACGCTTGCCGAGCGCATCGAGGAGGGTCGGTTCGGCTATACGAAGGACTGGGATCTGAACGGGAACGCGATCACGCTTTCCGTCGAACGGATCTGAACGGAACGGAAAGGAAACGGTTATGCGCGTACTGATTGTGGAAGACGAAAAGAACCTTGCGGAAACGCTGAAAGAGATGCTGAAGCAGAACCGTTTCGACAGCGATATTTGTGCGGACGGGGAGTCCGGCCTTGCCTATGCGAGGGAGGGCTCCTACGATCTGCTGATCCTTGACGTGATGCTCCCGAAACGGAACGGGTTTTCGATCGTGGAGGAGCTTCGAAAGGACGGCGACGCGACGCCGATCCTGATGCTGACGGCAAAGTCGAGCGTGGAGGATTACGTGCACGGGCTCGATCTCGGCGCGGATTACTACCTCACGAAGCCGTTTGAGATGCAGGAGCTGATGGCGTGCGTGCGCGCGCTGACGCGCAGGCGCGGCGAGGTCGTGATGGATGAATTGAAGTTCGGCGATCTCGTGCTGAACAAATCGACCTGCGAGCTCGTTTGCGGCGAGCGGTCGATCCGGCTCGGCAAAAAGGAGTTCTCGATCATGCATATCCTTATGACCAACGGCAACACCGTGGTCAGCAAGGATGAGCTTCTGAAGAACACATGGGGCTTCGATTCCGACGCGGAGGACAACAACGTCGAGGTGTACATCTCGTTTCTCCGCAAGAAGCTGCGGTTTCTGCATGCCGACGCGCAGATCGACACGCTGCGCAAGTTCGGCTATAAGCTGAGCGGTGCAAACGCATGATCCGAAAGCAGCATAAACGATTCATCCGCAACTCGTTTTTGGCGGTCTGCGGCATCCTCGTGGTCATCTTTCTGGTGACCGCGATCATGATGATGCGCTTTGTCGACGGCAGCATTAAAAGCGAACTGGAATCGCTGATCCACTTTTCGAGCGGCGAGATCGAATCGGAGACGAAGCCGGAAAACCCGATCGTGCAGCAGCTGGGACTGGACGGTCCGCGCGACATGACGGTCGGCGGCACGCGGTTCCCGGCGTATCTGTTCCGGATCCTGCAGGCGGAGCCGGGCGCGGAGACGCTGTCCGAGGACGACCAGATCATTCAGATCCGCGGCGTGTCCTATCATGACGATGTAAAATCCTGGCGCGCGCTGTTCGATACGATGCTGAAAAGCACGAAGCGGATCGACCGCGTCGAGAGCGAGGAGCTGTGCTACATGGTCGAGCGCGAGGGCGGCGCCGTCACGGTCGCGATCGTCGATTACAGCGGGTACAGCCGATTTTTGCGGCACCTGTGCCTTGCGGGCGTCGGGCTGATCCTCGGATTCGCCGCCGCGTTTTATCTGCTTTTGCGGTTTTCCGCCAATTCCCTTCTGCGGCCCGCGGAGCTCGCGTGGGAGAATCAGGAGCGGTTTGTTGGCGACGCCTCGCATGAGATCAAGACGCCGCTTGCGATCATCCTGTCCACGGCGGAGCTCGACGCCGCAACGACGCCGGAGGAGAACGAACGGCGCTTCGGCGTGATCCGCGACGAGGCGCGCCGGATCAATCTTCTCATCACGCGCATGCTCGAATCCGCGCGCATCAAGAGCGCGGCGATGCAGCAAAAGAACAACCGGCTGTTCTCGCTTTCCGACGCGGTGACCGAGTGCGCGCTGCGCTATGAGCCGCTTCTGTACGAGCAGGGCGTGACGCTCGAAAGCGACGTCGAGGACGGACTGTACGCCGTTGCCGACGAGAGCACGTTCAAACAGGTCATCGACGCACTTTTGGACAACGCGGGAAAGTATACGCCGAAGGGCAAAATCGCTCGTATTTCGGCGCACAGGAAGCTTACGATCAAAAAGCTTCGATGCATCCAGATTACGGTTAAAAGCAACGGCGTCGGCGTGCCCGAAAGCGAGCGGGAGAGCATCTTCAACCGCTTCTATCGCGGCGACGAGGGACGCGCCCACGTCGAGGGCAGCTACGGGCTCGGGCTTGCGATCGCGAAAAACCTGATCGAAACCATGGGCGGCAGCATCCGCTGCGAGAGCGACGGCGAGACCTACACGGAATTCATCATCACCGTGCGCAGCGCAAAGCAGAGGGAGCGGTAGGGGACAAACCTTCCGTCTGCCTTCGGCATCCACCTCCCCTTGCACAGGGGAGGCAAGAAATATGCCAACGGTCCGTAGGGGCGGATCGCATCCGCCCGTGAAAAAACTTGCAGTTCAAGCGACAACCCCTCAGTCACCTTCGGTGACAGCTCCCCTTGCACAGGGGAGCCAAGGACCTTGCCCTCCCTGTGTAAGGGACCGCGTAGCGGTGGGCGGGTAGTCGTTCCGAACAGTCCCCGGACGCCATTCGCCACAATCGCCCCCAAAACCGGTGGTTGACAAACGGCGGGAATATGGTATAATGTTTCTATCTTTGAGGCGAATTCGGAAGCAGTAGCGTTTATCGGCTTCGGAAAGCGAG
>CALGGM010000167.1 GCA_937915925.1 uncultured Clostridia bacterium
GAGACGACCCGCCGGTTCCGCCGCCCGATGGCATAGCACTCGTTTATCAGGATGCGTACGACCCACGTTTCGAAGTATTCCGTGCTCCGGAGAGTCGGCAGCCTTTCCCATGCACGCAGGATCGTTTCCTGCACCGCGTCCTCCCGGTCCGCCTCCCTGCGGAGAAGACCGTAGGACACTCGATATAAGGTTTTCGTCATGGCTGTGACCCGCCGTGTAAATTCGGTCTTTGTCATTGTGTTACCTCGCGCTGAGAGCTCTCGACCGTTGGATGCGCCAAGCCCCCCTCCGGTTCCCGTGGCGGAAAAATAATTTTCATTATACACCGCGCAAAAAGATCCCGCACCGAAAATCGGTGCGGGACCGCGGAGGATCGGAGGACAGATTTTGATCCTATGGCTTAATCAGTCCGCGAACAGGGCGGTGGAGAGATAGCGGTCGCCGGTGTCGGGCAGGAGCGCCACGATGGTCTTGCCCTTGTTCTCCGGACGCTTTGCCAGCTCGATGGCGGCGTGCAGCGCCGCGCCGGAGGAAATGCCGACCAGCACGCCCTCCTCCTTGCCGATACGCCTGCCGGCGGCGAAGGCGTCCTCGTTCTCCACGGCGATGATCTCATCGTAGACCCCGGTGTTCAGCACGTCGGGCACGAAGCCCGCGCCGATGCCCTGGATCTTGTGCGCGCCCGGCGCGCCGCCGGAAAGCACGGGGGAGGAGGCAGGCTCGACCGCGACGATCCTGACGTTCGGGTTCTGTTCCTTTAAGAACCTTCCGACGCCGGTAACCGTGCCGCCGGTGCCGACGCCCGCGACGAAGACGTCGACCTTTCCTTCGGTGTCGCGAAGGATCTCGGGTCCCGTCGTTTCATAATGCGCCTTCGGGTTGGCGGGGTTAATAAACTGTCCAGGGATCAGCGCGTTCGGGATCTCGCTGACAAGCTCGTTTGCGCGCGCGATCGCGCCCTTCATGCCTCTGGAGCCTTCGGTGAGCACCAGCTCCGCGCCGTACGCGCGCATCATGCGGCGGCGCTCCAGGCTCATAGTTTCCGGCATGACGATGATCACGCGGTATCCGCGCGCCGCGGCGACGGACGCAAGACCGATGCCTGTGTTGCCGGAGGTCGGCTCAATGATGACCGAGCCGGGCTTTAAGACGCCCTTTTGTTCCGCGTCGTCGAGCATCGCCTTTGCGATGCGGTCCTTCACGGAGCCTGCGGGGTTCATGTATTCAAGCTTTGCAAGCAGCCGCGCGGGAAGCTGTTCTTCGCGCTCGACGCCCTTGAGTTCCAAAATCGGCGTGCCGCCGATCAGCTGGTCGATGGATGTGTAGATGCTCATCGATGTTCCTCCTGATACTGTGATATGAGACGCGCCGCAAAGACGTGCGGCTTCGGGCAAATAAAAAGCCGGAAAGCCCATCGCTTTCCGGCGGAACGGCAAGCCCTATCCGACCGTGCAAATGGGCATGGCAGAGCCGGCACAACAACAGATTGCGAACGCGCGGTTTGTCATAGCCACTTGCGGTCTCCTTCCAAAAGATCGTATATAGTATAGAATTGCACTCCTGATTTGTCAAGCATTATTTTTTCCGACGGAATCCAAGAAAACAGTTGTCCGTTCCGATACGGCATGATATAATTTATATATATCGGCATTCATGCCGAGAAGGAGGAAATCACGATGCAGAAACGATGGATCGCGGCGCTGCTTGCGACGGTGATGGTGCTGGGGCTTTTTGCCTGCAATCCGGCGGGGACGACCGAGCCGGTGACCGAACAGACGGCGGAAACGCCCGCGCCCACGGAGGCGGCTCCCGTTGAGACGGAAGCGCCGCAAGCGGAGGAGCCCAATAGCGACGAATATCAGCTTCCTCGCGAGGACGGCTGCAATCAGCTCACGCTGTACTGGAAGGCGGACAGCATCGACTTTGAAACGAGCGATATGTGGATCTGGTTCCCCGGCAAGGACGGCAAGGGCTATCAGATGTATCCGTGCGCGTACGGCGCGAAGTGCATGATCAACGTGCCGACGGACGTCGAGGAGGTCGGTTTTATCGTCCGCGTGAAATGCTCCGAGCCGTTCGGAACATCCTGGGGCGAGGCGACGAAGGATTATGACGGCGACCGTTTCGTGGAAATGGACGGCGACACGGCGGTCTATCTGGTTTCCGGCGACGGAGGAATCTATTACAGCAGCGACGGTGGGGCAACCATTATGCAGAAGCAATCGGTAAATTATGTCGGCATCGTTTCCATGAACGAGATCAAGTACAGCATTACGCCCGCGACGCGGATCACGAGCCTTGATCAGGTCGCGGTCTACGACGGCGACCGCAAGCTCGAGATCGAGAGCGTTTCGAGCCTCAACAACGAGGTCGTCATGGGTACGGTCAAGCTCAAGGAGGACCTTGACATCACGAAGCTCTATGACCTTGAGATCGAGGGCTACGAGCGCACGACGGCGATCCCGACCGGCGTCTTCGATTCCAAGGAGTTCATCGAGAACTACACCTACGACGGCGACGATCTCGGCGCGGTCATCCACGACGGCGAAACGACCTTCAAGGTATGGGCGCCCACGGCAAGCCGCGTGGTGCTGAACCTTTTTGAAGCGGGCAATGGCGGCAGCGCGTTCTCCTCCGTTGACATGGAGAAGGCGGAAAAGGGCGTCTGGACGAGCACGCAGCCGGTCGGCAGCGGCACGTATTACACCTACACGGTCACCACGGCGGTCGGCACGCAGGAAACGACCGACCCGTACGCAAAGGCGGTCGGCGTGAACGGCGATCGCGGCATGGTCATCGATCTCGATACCACCGATCCGGAGGGCTTTGAAAACGACGCGTTCTTTGACGGCATCGAAACGTATCAGGACGCGGTCATCTGGGAGGTCCATGTCAGAGACTTCAGTAATCGCATTGCGGATTCCAAGTACCCGGGCAAGTACCTTGCGTTTACCGAGAAGGGGCTCAAGAACGCGTCCGGCGAGGCGGTCGGCGTCGATTACCTCGTCGATCTCGGCGTGACGCACGTGCATCTGCAGCCGGTCTATGACTACGCGACGGTCAAGGAAGACAGCGACAAGGCGCAGTTCAACTGGGGCTACGATCCGAAGAACTACAACGCGCCCGAGGGCAGCTATTCCACCGACCCGTATCACGGCGAGGTGCGCATCAATGAATTCAAGCAGATGGTGCAGGCGCTGCATGAGGATGGGCTTGCGGTCGTCATGGACGTCGTGTACAATCACACCTACGACGGCAACGCGAACTTCAATAAGATCGTTCCGTATTACTACTATCGCTACACCGCGACCGGCGAGAACTCCAACGGCAGCGGCTGCGGCAACGAGACCGCGTCCGACCGTATCATGTTCCGCAAGTTCATGGTGGACAGCGTGACCTACTGGGCAACAGAATACCATGTGGACGGCTTCCGCTTCGACCTGATGGGTCTGCACGACGTCGACACGATGCAGCAGATCGAGCAGGCGGTGCACGCGATCAACCCGAAGGCGATCCTCTACGGCGAGGGCTGGACGGGCGGCACGTCGACGCTGAACCAGAACCTGCAGGCGATCCAGGCGAACATCTATAAGGTCGCCGCAAGCGCAGGCGCGGCGGGCGGCGTTGCGGTGTTCAACGACGCGATCCGCGACGGATTGAAGGGCAGCGTATTCAACGAGAAGGACAAGGGCTACATCAGCGGCGACGCGACGAAGGGCAGAGCAAACGACGTGGCGTTCGGCATCACGGGCGGCGTCGGCGGCTCCAAGAAGTTCAAGGTCAACGACGCGATGATCATCAACTACATGTCCTCGCACGACAACCGCACGCTGTGGGACAAGATCAGCAACGCGAACCCGAACGCGACCGACGAACAGAAGGCGGTAATGGTGCGTCTCGGCGCGGCGATCGTGATGATCTCGAAGGGCACGCCGTTCTGGCTTGCGGGCGAGGAGCTGCTTCGCAGCAAGGGCGGCAACGGCAACAGCTACAACGCGTCCGACGCGGTGAACAACCTCGATTGGGACGCGCTCGCGCCCGGCAGCCTTGTTGCAGGCACGCGCGACTGGTACAAGAGCCTCATCGCGATCCGCAAGGCATGGTCGTTCCTGCGCGGCGCGGACGTCACCTGCGAGGTGCTGGACGACGCTTCGATCGTCGCGACGTACACCGAGAACGGCGCGGTCGTCGCGATGGCGGTCATCAACCCGCATGACGCGGCGATCGGCTATACGCTTCCGGAAGGCAGCTGGGGCGTGCTGATCAACGGCGACTATGCGACGGTCAACGCGGACGAAGCGATCCAAGGCGACGTCAGCGTTCCGGCGATGGGCATGCTGCTGGTCGTGAAAAACTGAGAAGGAAAATCATAAAGCGGCAGGCATCGCGCCTGCCGCTTTCATGCATCATTTTGCAATGCGGTGTAACAACTGTATCTTGTCATTCTGAGGAGCGTAGAGCGGCGAAGAATCTTTAAGATCCTTCGGCTTCGCCTCAGGATGACACATCAGGTGTTAGCTGTTGCACCGTAGTAGGGGACGCCGACCTCGGCGTCCCGTAAAGATTCTTTACAGCGTATCGATGATATCCAAAAGCTCCAAGGGGTGTGAGATCACATGCTCTGCGCCCGCTTCTCTGAGGAACGCTTCGCCGCGATAGCCCCAGCCGCAGCCGACGCATTTCAATCCCGCGTTTTTTGCAAACTGCAGATCGACGTCCATGTCGCCGAGATACAGCGTTTCCTCCCTCGTGAAGCCGAGATCGCCGCGCACCAGATCGAGCATGGCGGGGTCGGGCTTGACGGGGTACGCTTCGCACTGCCCCTGCACATAGGCGAACAGATCACCCTCGGGGAAGAGTGTACGGATCATCTTTTTCGCGTGCGGATCGGGCTTGTTCGTGACGATTGCGAGCGTGACGCCGCGCGCCTTTAACGCGTGCAGCAGCTCGGGCATCTCGGGGTACGGCACGGTCGTGTCGCAAAGGTGCTCGGCGTAGTCCGAAAGAAACCCGTCGCGCACATCGACCCAAGCCTCCGCCCGATCCTCCGGCACGGCGTGCTTGCACATATAGACGATGCTCTTTCCGATCAGCCCGGAAACGCCGTCGTCCGAATAGGTGGAAAAGCCCAGCGCGGCGAGCGCGCGGTTTAAGGAGGACGCAATGTCCTTTAACGTGTTGCAGATCGTTCCGTCGAGGTCGAACGCAACCAGCTTGAATTTGCATTTCATCTGTTCCATACCCGCAATTCTACACGTTTTTGCACGCTTCGTCAATGGCGATTCTTTGCTTTTCGTCTTCATAAATTAGGCTTCACAAATTGAAAAAGTATGATATACTGAAAGACAGGAGTTTTTTATGTTGGAATACGAACGAATCACCGGCAGCAACATCTTTGCGCTGAAGCCGTTTTTTGAAACCTACGCCTGCGGGATCTGCGACAACACGATCGGCGCGGTCTATCAATGGCGCGACATCTATGTATCCTATTACGCGGTTGTAGAGGACATGCTCTGCATCCGCGCGAACTACGGCGTGTACGGCGACTGCTATACAGCGCCGCTCGGCGGCGGGGACTTCGACGCCGCCTGCGAGGCGAACGAGGCGGACGCAAAGCGACTGGGCATTCCGCTGCGCTACTGCGTGGTGCCGTTCTGCATGATCCCGTCGCTCGAAGCGCGCTACGGCGATCGCATGGAAGCGGAGCCGGTGCGCGATTGGGCGGATTATATCTACGACGCGGAGGCGTTCCGCACGTTTGCGGGCAAGGCGTATCACGGGCAGAAGAACCATGTAAACCGCTTCTATCGCGAGCACCCAGACGCGGTAAGCGTAACCGTTTCGGACGCCGAAACGGAGAGGGCGTGTCTTGCATTCCTCGAACGGTTTCGCGCAATGCATCCGGAGCTTTCACCGCTTGAAGAAAACGAGTGGAACGGCGCGAAGGATCTTTTGATTAACCGCGACAGGCTCGGACAGACGGCGGTCGCGCTGATGACAAACGGCGAGGTCGTCGCGATGGCGATCGGTGAAATGAAGAACGAAATGCTGTTCGAGCACGTCGAAAAGGCGATGCCGGACGTGGCGGGCGCGTACCCCGCGATGGCGCAGGCGTTCGTGAAGCATTTTCCGGACGCGCGGTTCTTGAACCGCGAGGACGACGGCGGGGATCCCGGGCTTCGGTATTCCAAGACGAACTATAAGCCGATTGAGCTCAGAGAGAAATTTCTTGTCACAATCAGAGAAATATAAGCATCACAGAAATTCAGAAGGGAGAATTACAATGAAAAAACCGATTCTTTTGATCATGGCAGCGGGCATGGGCAGCCGTTTCGGCGGTCCGAAACAGATCGAGCCGATCGACGATCACGATCACGTCATCCTGGACTTTTCCGTGTTCGACGCGATCCGCGCGGGCTTTGAAAAGGTCGTGCTGATCATCAAGAAGGAAATGGAGCAGGACTTTGAGGAGCGCGTGGGAAAGCGCATCCGTCCCCATGTGCAGCTCGAGTACGCGTTCCAGTCGCTCGATAAGCTCCCCGCGGGCTACGAGATCCCCGAGGGCCGCGTGAAGCCGTGGGGAACCGCGCACGCGATCCTCTGCGCAAAGGATCATCTCGACGCGCCGTTCGCGGTGCTGAACGCGGACGACTTCTACGGCGCGGACGCGTATAAGAAGATCTATGACTTTTTGAGCAAGGAGCATGCCGAGAGCGAATACGCGATGGTCGGCTATCAACTCGGCAACACGCTTTCCGATTTCGGTTCCGTGGCGCGCGGCGTCTGTGAGATCGGCGCGGACGGAAAGCTCGTGACGCTCACCGAGCGTTTGAAGATCGAAAAGCGCGACGGCGCGGCGGCGTTCACCGAGGACGACGGCGCAACGTACACCCCGCTTGCTTTGGATACGCTCGTTTCGATGAACCTGTTCGGGCTTCAGAGAAGCGTTCTGGACGAGTTTGAAGCGCGCTTCCCGGCGTTCCTCGATGAGAATCTGCCGGTCAATCCCATGAAGTGCGAATACCTGCTGCCGCGCGTGCTCGACACGCTGATGCAGGAGGGCAAGATCAGCATCGAGGTGCTGGAGACCTCCGCGCGCTGGCACGGCATTACGAACCGTCCCGACCTGCCGATCTTAAAGGCGGCGATCCAAAAGATGAAGGACGAGGGACAGTACCCCGACGAGCTCTGGAAGTGAACCGCATGAAAAGGATCCGCGTGCTCGCGGTGTTGCTGACGGCGATTCTGCTGTTCGGCTGCGCGGGCAAACAAAAAACACAGGCGATCGGCGCGGACGACGTCGTTCTGACGGTCGGTTCCGAGCCGGTCTATGCCGTGGTATACCGCTATCATCTGAACGATCGGCTCCGCGCGATCGAGGAGCACGGGCTCTACGAGCGCGAGACGTATCTTTCGTACGTCTCCGACCCGGGCATCAGCTATGTCTACGCGTACTATGATACGCGTACCGAGGAAGGCATGGACGCGCTGAAAGCGGACGTGCTGAACGAGCTTGCTCTGGAAGCCGCCGCGATCGACGCGGGGACCAAGGCGGGGATCGTCTTTGACGTGCGCGATCAGTCGTACATCGGACAGGCGTATACCGACGCCGCCGAAGCGCTCGACGACCTTATGAAGGCGAACGGCGGAACGTACGATTCGAAGGACGCGTTCTTCAAGGAGACCGGCTTTACCGAGGAGCGGTATACGGAGATGTTCGTTCGCAACATGCAGGCGAGCATCTACTATTCGCATCTCCTTGAGAACTATCGCGAAACGCATACGCTGTCGGACGAAGCGATCGAAGAGGGCTATGCGCGCATCGTCAAGGAGACGTTCGCCGACCGCTATACGGACGGGATGTACTCAAAGTATCTGCTATACTACATGCAGGGCTATCGCTCGTTCCCGTCGTTGTGGATCCGCGACGACGCAATCTTTGTGCGGCTGTTCGTGAAGACGAACCCGACCGAGGCACAGATCGCCGAGCTCGCGGAGCAGGCGAACACGGACTTTGACGCGCTGTATCAGAGCAGCGAAAACGAGCTGACGGCGCAGGGCGCGGTGGGCGATCTTGCGATCGCGCCGAACGATTCGCTGGTCGCGGGGCTGTACGAGGCGGCAAAGGATGTGCCGATCGGCAGCGTCGGTTCGATGACGGCGGACGAGAACGGCACGCCGACCTTCTATCTGTTTCTGCGCGTTGAGGGCGAAACCGGCGTCGTGCCGATCGACCGTTACGTCGGCGTGCGCGACCGGATCGTTTCACAGCTTCTCGGCGCAGCGTGCATGGACGAGCTTCGCGCCGCGGTCAACGACCCCGCGATCACCGTCCGCAACGAGGACGTGATCCTCGCAGCTTCCACAATTCATTGAGGAGGAACTATGGAAAAAAGAAAGATGGGGAACTCCCCCGAGCGCGTGTATCAGAGCGCGCGGTACGCGATCATTCTGCTGGTCATTCTGACCGCGTTGAACATTCTGATGAGCGTTCTGAACATCGACCGGTATTTTGTGTCGTCGGTGTTCCTATCCTACTTCATGGTGACGCTGATCGAGAGCAAGGCGGTCGGCGTCGTTGTCGCGGCTTTGATCCTGGTACCGTATCTGCTGTCGTTTTTCCTTTCGAAGAAGAAACCGGCATGGATGGTCGTCGCGCTGGTGCTGTTCATCCTTGATACGCTGTTCGTGATCTATTTCGCGTTTCTTCTGTATCGGATCGGCGAGAGCCCGCTTTCCATGCTGCTGGATCTGCTGATGCACGCGTTCGTCATCTTTGAGCTTGTGATGGGTGTGAAGTACCGCAAGGAAGCGACCGCCGAACCGGAAGAGACAGCGGAAGGTCCTGTGATGCGGAGCGACGATAACGGGACGTATCAGGAGGTTGCCTGCATTGCTGCGTTCTCGAAAGAGAACGGCAAGCATACCGCGGAGGCCGGCGGCGTCGTTCGTTTCTATGAAAATGAAATGGCGGTCGGCACGGTCAACACGGCGCAGGCAATGCTGGTCGGCTCCGCGTATTCCTCTCCGACAGAGCGGATGCGGTTTGCGTATTCCGAGATCGCGCGCGTGTTCTATGCGAAAAAGAATGAACGCACGATCCAGATCGATCTTGCGGACGGACGCTATGTCTATTTCATGTTTGGGACGGTTGCCAATGCGAGCCGCGATCAGCTCACGGAGCAGCTGTACGCGCACGGCTTCACCGTCGAGCCCTTTGCGGGATAAACAAAAAAACAGAAAGGGACTGTCTCATTAGTGAGGCAGCCTCTTAGCATGGAATATAAGTATAGAATA
>CALGGM010000168.1 GCA_937915925.1 uncultured Clostridia bacterium
CGATTTCCTTCCGTCCCCGCTCGACATCCCGCCCGCAAAGGGTACGGATCGCAGCGGCGAGAAGGAGCTCGTTGCGGAACCGCGTGACGACGCGCCGTTTGCGGCGCTCGCGTTCAAGATCGTCACCGACCCGTTTGTGGGACGGTTGGCGTTTGTGCGCGTGTACAGCGGCACTCTGAAGTCCGGTTCCTACGTCTACAATGTCTCCAAGCAGAAACGCGAGCGCGTGAGCAAGATCTTGCTGATGCACGCGGACACGCGCACCGAGCTCGAGGAGGTCCACGCGGGTGACATCTGCGCTCTGGTCGGCATGAAGGAAACGTCGACCGGCGACACACTCTGCGCGGAGAACCGTCAGATGCTTCTGGAAAGCATGATCTTCCCGACGCCGGTCATTCAGGTCGCGATCGAACCGAAGACCAAGGCGGGTCAGGAAAAGATGATGGCGGCGCTACAGAAGCTCAGCGAAGAGGACCCCACCTTCCGCACCTATACGGATCAGGAAACGGGGCAGACCATCATTGCGGGCATGGGCGAGCTGCATCTGGAGATCATCGTCGACCGGCTGATCCGCGAATTCCGCGTGGAAGCCACGGTCGGCAAGCCGCAGGTTGCGTACAAGGAATCCATCATGCAGCCTGTGACCTACGAATGCCGTTACGCGCGGCAGACCGGCGGTCACGGACAGTTCGCGCATACGGTGATCGAGTTCGCGCCGTTGACCGACGCGCAGGAGGGCGAAACGTACCGCTTCGTCAACAAGATCGTCGGCGGCGTGATCCCGAAGGAATTCATTCCGGCGATCGATCAGGGCGTCAAGGACGCGCTGATGAGCGGACCGCTCGGCGGTTACGAGCTCATCAACCTCCAAGCGACGCTCAAGGACGGCAGCTTCCACGAGGTCGATTCGAGCGATCTGGCGTTCCGCATCGCGGGTTCGCTTTCGGTCAAGGAAGGCATCGCAAAGGATAACTGTGAGCTTCTGGAGCCGATGATGAACGTCGAGGTGCTGGTGCCGGACGAATACTTGGGCGACATCGTAGGTAACCTCACGTCGCGGCGCTGCAAGATCTCCGGTATGGAGACGCGGCAGGGGAGCACGGCGGTCAATGCGATCTGCCCGCTCTCGGAAATGTTCGGGTACGCCACCGATCTGCGTTCGAGAACGCAGGGAAGAGGCACGTTCACGATGCAGTTCGACCGCTACGACAAGGTTTCGGCCGCAATGCAGGAGAAGATCCTGGGCAAATATAACTACTGGTTCTAAAAACAAGACAATTCAAAATTTATAAGGAGAACTACAATGGCAAAAGCAAAATTCGAACGTACCAAGCCGCATG
>CALGGM010000169.1 GCA_937915925.1 uncultured Clostridia bacterium
TCTTCCTTCGTGAAGTTCTTCCGCGTGCCGACCTCTTTCAGAACCGCGTCCGCAAAGTTCCGCTTCTGCTTCGCGTCGTACTGCGTGTCTTCCCGGTACTGGTCTTCCTTATGCTCAAACGCCCACGTTCCGTACTCGGTATCACCAAATACATTCGCTTCACGCTTCGCTCCGGCTCTGCGGAACGCTTCTGCTTCTTCTTCGCTTGCCGCATCCACTCGCGCCGTGCCGTTGATCTCTGCAATCGCTTCCATCATCTGAACGTGCTGCCGGACTTTACCGCCGTCAAGCTCGACATCGTTGCCGTACAACTTTGCGGTCACATCACCAAGCGTGTACGTGCGCGTACCGTCGGATGTGGACAGACGAACCTTGTCCATTGTGGAATAATGGAACTGCAACACGCTCGACTGTTCGCGCATTTCTCCCGTTGCGTAGAAATGCTTGATATCGTTGATAATTCGTGTCGGGTTCACGTTTCCATCGTATTCAAGCGTCCCGACATTATCGCCATTCTTGTCTGAAAGATCGACGCTGAAATACTCTTTGCGCCTGCTTTCCTCTGCAAAACGCTTGATCGCCGCATACTGTTCATTCGTAGGTTCAACTTCCGAACAAAGATCAAGACCGGGCGTTTCTGCCATAACGCGAATATTACCGTCGTTCATAAAGCGAATCATTGCTTCCGACCCTTGCGAGTGTGGATAAATCGTGCCTATTGCACGGTGATCCTGTCCACGTGTTCCGTAATGCTTTCCTTTTTCTCCGCTGAAATTGAGCATCTTTCCGTTCGGAAGAAGATATCCTGCGTCATAAAAGTACGGCGTGTACCCGAATTCCTTGATGGCAAGTTTGCGCGAATACTCCGCTTCGGTCAAGCCGGATTCTTTCATCCCTTGCTGATAGTCAAACTCTTGTTTGTCATAGTCGAGTTGATCTGCTTCGTCACGCAGTTTTTTGAGCTGTTCATCCAACAAATCGGTTTTCTTTTTCGCGTTTTCATATTCAGGATTCTGTTCAAGCACTTTTTGATACGCAGATAACTGTTTTTTGAATTCGCTTCTCGGAGCATTCAAAAGGCGATCAAACGCATCTTTATACTCGTCAGATTCTTCAATTTCATCCATGATCGCTTGCGCGTCATTGCGTTCCCTTTCCAACAAGCGAATTTGTTCAATGTACTGATCACGCTTCGTCTCATACTCTTTGTCGGTCAACGATACATTATCCTTCACGCTGAAGCGCACACCGTTGCCGGGTGATAGTTCCCACGACGCTTTCGGGAGATTCGGCAAAGGATTCTCTGCTATAATCAGTTTGCCTTTGCGCGTGACGGTATCAAAGTATTCCTCGATTTCACCTACATAATCTGCGGTCTTGCGGTTATTCTGATACCCTGCGCTCGTCTGCTTGCCAACGCCGGAACCATCACCTTCGTACACCATGAAGTATGCTTTTCCGTCCTGTTTGATCGACTTTGCCACTTCAAGGATCACGTTAGCACGGGCTTCCTTTTCAGCAATGACATTCAAAACATTCGCACACGTTGCCGTATCAGCTTTGTTTCCATCTTGCAGAAATTTCAAGGTCTTCGTATTGTACGCTTCATCCCGATTGTACGGATCGAAGATCATGTTCTTTGTACCGCGTTCTGCAAGGTAAGTCGTTGCAAGATCGAACCTTCCACCTCCAATGTCGATATTCGTCTTCCCGAATTTCACGTTGCTGTTCGTGAACAATGCCGGAATCTGTTTGATCGACGTTTTCGCGGATGTAATTTCTTGCTTGACAACATCCTTTGTAGAGGGTATACTATTATTAGTGGGAACATCTCTGCTATCACGCGTTCGTGTAGTGGTAGCAGCAGTAGCTACGGAAGAATCGTTTCCTTCTCCGTATGCACTTGTTTCCGTATTTTTATCTCTCCATCCTGTAAGCAGCCAATTATTGTCGCTTGATGTAGTCTTTGTTAATACCGCCGTATATCCATCATAGAACAGTTTAATTCGTCTTTGCGCATTTGGGTCATCGCTTCTTTGAACAACTGCTTTTTCAGCTTTTGCAATAACCTCGACCATTTTGTTTACGGTTTCCAAGCCGCTGCCGTCTTCCGCATTTCTCTTTTCGATAATATGCGCAATGCCGTAGCCGCGTTTGCCCTCTTTGCCCCAAACAAAATCAATGTTCACGTCCGCAACAAGCTGCTGCATATCTGCGTTCATGCGCGTAAGGAATGCGGAAATAGCCCTTGCCGTCTTG
The DNA here is from genome assembly GCA_937915925.1 of uncultured Clostridia bacterium. Taxonomy (GTDB): domain Bacteria; phylum Bacillota; class Clostridia; order Christensenellales; family CAG-138; genus UBA3792. The sequence goes on from CALGGM010000169.1 coordinate 2,260, forward strand.
TAATGCTTCGACGCAAAGCTATTCACGAACGTGGTCTTTGCAAGGAATTGTTCGCAGCACCGGGCAATGACTTCTTCCTCTGCATCCGCGCCCTTGTA
>CALGGM010000170.1 GCA_937915925.1 uncultured Clostridia bacterium
TTGCGGACGCGGTTCTGAAAGAGGTCGGCACGCGGAAGAACTTCACGAAGGAAGACCTGCGCATTATCCGTGCGCGGCTGGAAAAGGCGTTTGCTGTCCTGCACAACGCATGGCACGGCAAGGGCGATCAGCTTGTAGCTATGGAGTACGCGGACAAACTGTTCGACGCGATCCTGAACCGCAAAGAAAAAAGACGCCCGGGGGACGTCTTTGGGGGTGGTTTGCTTAGGTCTTTTCGGCGAGGACGCGGTCGTAATAGGCGAGCACGGCGTCCCAGGTCGGGAGGCAGGCGAGGAAGATGTAATCGCCGAGATCGACGGCGAGGGCGGGGTCGACGGCGGAGTGGTCGATGATCTGCTCGCGGTATTCGTTTAAGACCTCTTCCTTTGTGAGCACATACGAACGGCAGTTGCGGCGTCCGGCTAACGCGCAGAACATATGCCTGCCGACCGGCTTTCTGCTTTCGCCGAATACGACGATGTCCGCCCAGATCTGATAGACGTCGGTGCTGTACGCGTAATTGATCAAGGTCGGAAGGATCCCGCCGCAGGGACGCATGTTGACCTCCAAGCCTGCATAGGTCCCGGCTTTTCCGATGCGCTGATCGCGGGTGAGGTGGAAAAACTCAAAATGCACCATCCGACGCTTGACGCCGAACGCCTTCACCGCGGCGCGTCCCATGTCACGCAGCGGCTCCGGGAGATGATCGCGGATCATCACGCGGCAGCTTCGCTGTTCGTTGACCATGTCCATGATGCTGTCGATGGTGAGGTTCCCCGCTTCAAAGATCGGTTCGCCGTTCTGATCGATGATCGCGTCATAAGACACGACCGTGCCGTCGATATATTCCTCCATGATGTACGGCTTGTCGTCCTTGCGCTGAAAAAACGCGTCGAGGTCGGCTTCGCATTTGATCCGGAGCGTGTCGACCGCGCCGACGCCGTTGTCCGGCTTAACGATGACGGGGTAGCCGACCTTCTCAATAAAGGCGAGACAGCCCTCCTTATCATCCACCAGATGATAGAGCGCGACCGGGATGCCGGCGCGGGCGTACTGCGCCTTCATGCGGGATTTGAACTTGACCTGCGGCATATCCTCGGGCAGGAAACCGGTCGTGATGTGAAAGTCCTGCCGAAGCCTTGCGTCCTGCTCAAGCCAGTATTCGTTGTTGGATTCGAGAAAATCGATCCGTCCGTACTTGTGAATGAAATACGCGACGGCGCGGTAGACCTCGTCGTAGTTCTCCAACGAGGAAACCTTGTAGTATTCGTTCAGCGAGGATTTCAGATCTGCGGAAAGATTGTCATACGGGCAATCGCCGATCCCAAACACGTTCGCGCCGTTGTTGCGCAGCCCGCGGCAGAACAGCCAGTGATTGTCCGGAAAGTGCGGTGAGATGTAAACAACGTTCATAAAATGGATTCCTTTCAGTCCAAGAGATAGGGGAGAAAATAGTTGGCTTGCTTGAACCACCAGGGCCAGTCATGGTTGACGTCATAGCCCCAGTAGTCCACCCAGACATGAATGCCGAGCCTTCGGAAGCATTCATCGAGCGCCCGTGTGCTCCACGGTTCCTCCCATGCGCCCTGACCGGTGCAGACGACTGCTTTGTGCCGATTGTATTCCGCGATGAACGGATGATCATACGGAAGGTTTGGCATATAGTCTGCCGGTGAATTGAGATAGACAATATCGTCCATATAGTCGCCGAAGCAGTAGGAGGCGTGATAGACGCCGCTCAGCGCGAGACAGCGGTCAAACAGATCCGGAAACCGCAGATACAGGTTCAGCGCATGGCTTGCACCCATCGAACAGCCGAACACCATAACGCCGGGGTAACCCGTCCAACCGTTTTTCTCGTTGGCATACGAGCGGACGAAGGGAACGACCTCCCGCGTGATATAGTCGATCCAACGCTCATGCTGACGAATGCGCTGATACGGATCGCCGCCTTGGTTGCTCCACGTCTCCGCGTCGATTGTGTCGATCGAAAAGACCGTCATGCGCCCGCTGTCGATCCATCCGGCAACGGCGTCCGCCATGCCGAAGTTTTCAAAATCAAAGAACCTGCCGTCCTGACAGGGAATGAACAGAACGGGCTTGCCCGCGTGCCCGTAGGCCTTGATCGGCATGACGCGGTTCAGGTTTTCGCTGTACAATTCGTAATAGTTCGTTTCCATACGCGTCCTCACTCCCGCTGTTTTTATATATTATATAACAAAACAGGAAAAGAATCAATATGCAGATGATGTATATGGGTTTTTTCTTTTGCAGGGGCCTTAACCATATACATGCCCTTGTCAGGGAAGAGAAGGCGATGCGTGGGGAGAGCGAACTACCGCTGTAACGGAGCGAAGCGGAGTGGAGCAGCGAAGCTGACTGATGAGGGGCGCTATCATCCGCGAAAAGCTAACGCTTTTCTGCTTACCACCTCATCCGTCGCCTAACGGCGCCACCTTCCCCTCGAAGGGGAAGGCTTTTGGTTGCAAGAACACAGAAGTCCATTATACAAAAATATGGCAAAAGCGAAGCACATGTCATCCAAGGGTGCGAAGCGAAAAAGGATCTCCGCCGCAGTTTGTTGACGCGATTTTGCGCGTATGATACAATCAATTTAGCAAAAACGGCATTTAGACGGTTTGTGTCCTGTACGTTTTCGGTTGGGTTTTTGTATGATTCTTTTAGAAAGGAGAGCAGGCAATGGATTTACAAAAGATCGGCGCATGCTTACGCGACCTCCGCAAAGAGAACGGACTTACGCAGGAACAGCTTGCGGAACAGATGAACGTCTCACAGCGCACCGTTTCGCGTTGGGAAACCGGTTCCAATACCCCGGATTTGGATATCCTGATCCAGCTTGCAGATTATTATGAGGTCGATCTCCGTGCTTTGCTAAATGGAGAACGATCAAATATGAAAACGTTACAGGAAACAAAAGAAATCGTCCGGGAAGTAACACATTATCAGGAGGAACAGAAAATCAGAAAAAACAAAGCGGTTAAGATTATCGCTGCCGGTGTTACCTCCAACCTCATGATACCTCTGGCAATATTGCTGGTGATTTTTGGATTTGTTCCGTTTTCTGAACCATATGACAATCCGATCGCGCCGGGATGGGAAAGAATCGTTATCAGATTCATCATATTTCTTCTTTTTCTTGCGGCAGGTATGATTCTGTCAACGGTGATACCGAAGCCCTGGTTGATATTGCCGTTTGCAATGATTCCATTAGGCACAGCACTTATCTATCATGGAACCGTGATCTATTCGATTCAAGAGAAAATTCCTCTTTCGCATATCTTTATCGATGATACATTTTTTGGGTTCTTCACGGAAAGTTAGGGAGCGGGACAGATAAGAATCTGACGAGGGTAAAG
>CALGGM010000171.1 GCA_937915925.1 uncultured Clostridia bacterium
ACGCCGTCAATCTCAACCGTTACGCCCTTGCGGAAATCGCCTGCCATAATCATAAGTGTGTCCTCCCAATTAGATTCCTTGTTGAATTAGATATGTTGCAGCGTCTTCGGCGCATGTGCGAAGTTGCGCTTGCCGTCCTTGGTGACGACGCAGCAGTCCTCGATGCGGACGCCGAATTTATCTTCGATGTAGATACCGGGCTCGACGGTGATCGTCATGCCCTCTTCGAATACCGTGTCGCCGGTGACCGACGCGCGCGGTTCCTCGTGGATGAGAAGTCCGAAGCCGTGACCCAAAGAGTGTCCGAAGCAGTCGCCGTAGCCCTTTTCGGTGATGTAGTCGCGTGCGATCGCGTCAAGCTCCTTGCCAGTGATGCCGGGCTTCAACGCGTCGAGCGCACGGGTCTGCGCTTCTAAAACGATGTTGTAGATCTCCTCCGCAAACGGATCGACCTTGCCAACCGCAAAGGTACGCGTCATGTCGGAATGGTAGCCGTTGTAAAGGCAGCCGAAGTCGAGCACGACGAGATCGCCTTCCTGAAGCTGCCGTTCGCCGGGTACCGCGTGGCACATCGCGCCGTTCGGACCGGAGCCGACGATCGTCTCAAACGAGGGACCCTCGCTGCCGAGCTTTGCGCAGATATATTCGAGCTCTGCGGCAACGCGGCGCTCCGTCATGCCGGGGCGTACCACCTTCAAAAGCTCCATGAACGCTTCGTCAGCCATTGCCTGCGCCTTTGCGAGATTTTCGATCTCGTCCTCGGACTTCTTGATGCGAAGAAGCGAAAGCTCCTTTGCAAACGGAACGAGCTCGGCGCCGAACTGTTCATACGCCTGATACTGCGCGAAGCTTACGATGTCCTCCTCAAAGCCCATGCGCTTGACGTTTTCCGCATTGATGATTTCTTTCAGCTTATCGCGGTGCGCGGCGCCGGAAACCTCGAAGATCTCGCAGCAGTCGCCGGATTGCGCCTTTGCCTGAATGGTGTAGCGGAAGTCGGTCAGAAGTGCAGCGCGGTTCATCGTGACAAGAACACTGGATTCATCGCTGGTGAATCCGGAAAAATAGCGGATCGCGGTCACCGATTTCAACAGAACGGCGTCTAAGTTTGCGCGTTCCATCTCGGCGCGAAGCCGCATGATACGATCGTTCATAGCATCCTCCAAATACTCAATAACAAAAGCATTATATCCGATTTCCCGTCCTTTTGCAACCCCCATCGAAAAAAAGGTGAGATTTTTCGGAGAGAAGGAAGGAATATGATGCGCTACACACGCAAATTGATAAAAGAGAAAACGGCGGACGGGCACTGCCCGTCCCTACCGATGCGCACACAACCTGTATGGACAACCATTGTTCGTCCGTTTCCTGTATCGGGGAGATTCTTCGTCACTTCGCTCCTCAGAATGACACAATGGGGTATCCGCGAACAAAGCTTGTGTCATCCTGAGAAGCCGCTTGCGGCGACGAAGGATCTTCTTCCCATATTTCATCTTACACGGGCGGATACGATCCGCCCCTACGGTTCGTTTACGCAATCGACCGTGACGTCTCCAAAAGGCTTCCCCCTTGGGTGGGGAAGCTGGCAGCGAAGCTGACTGATGAGGGGGATTTTAAGCGAATCTTGACGGGGCGCCGGGGAGGACTCCCCCTACGATTCGTTGACATCCGTCTTGCCCTCCCTGTGTAATGGGGCGGCGATCCGAGCGCCCGCAGTGCGGGGAGGAGCGAGGTGAGCTGCGACCGAAACAGGGAGTTGAAGAAGCGCAGCGACGCGCAACGACCATGTTTCGGGATTGGGTGTCAGGCGTCAGCCTGACGGAAGGGTTGTCTTCCCCATCAAAAACGCCCCTCGGGTGAGGGGCGAACGGTTTAAGAATTCATCCGCTTGACGAGCGTTTCGTAGGTTTGTTCGAGGACAGGGACGTCACGCCAGGCGCAGCCGACCGGAACGCCGGGGCGATTGTCGCCGTGGAAGTCGCTGCCGCAGGTCACGAGCATGTGGTACTGCCGCGCGAGCGAAACGAACATTTCCGTCTGCCGCGGCGTGGACGTCGGATAATACGCTTCGAGCCCCATCAGTCCGAGATCGTACAGCTCGCGCACCAATCCATGCGGGTTGTCGCGAACATGGCAGGGATGCGCCAGGATCGGCAGCCCGTCCGCGATATGGATGATGTCGATGACCTGCTGCGGCGTGAACCGCGGTTCGGTGTAATACCCGACCGTGCCGGGGCGAAGATACTTCGCGAACGCGTCGCGCACGTCGTTCGCGTACCCGGCCTTGATCAGCGCGTGCGCGATATGCAGCTTGGTCGTCGTGGATTCGGGACGGTTGACGAGCGGCTGCACGTCGAGCCCCACTTCCTTCAGACGGCTGTAGATGATCTTATTCCGGTGCTCGCGCCGATCCCGTGCGATCTCCAGCGCGCGCAAAAGCGTGGGATTGTTCGGATCGACGTCGAGCCCGATGATGTGCAGCTCGTGCCGCCATTCGTTGTCCATCTCGACCGCGGGCAGCACGGGAACGCCGTATTCCTTACCGGCGTTCACCGCTTCCTCAACGCCGAGGATGCTGTCGTGATCGGTCAGCGCCAACAGCCTGATCTTCGCGCGCGCAGCGATACGCACGATCTCCGAAGGCTGAGCCGTGCCGTCGGAGACGATGCTGTGCGTATGAAGATCAAAGCGGTTTTCGTCCATTTATACCTCGTCGAATTTGATATCGTCCGTGATGCTGCCCGACTGGATCGCGTCGGCTTCCTCCTCGGTGCCGGACATGACGGAATCCATGTCCCTGCCGTTCAGAACGGCGACGAACTGTTCGCCGGTGACGCGCTCATATTTCAGCAGCAGCTTTGCGCAGGCTTCGAGCCCCGCGCGGTTCTCGGTGAGGATCTGCTCCGCGCGCTCGAACTGTCCCTCCAGGATCTTTCTCATCTCCGCGTCGATCTTTGCGGAAAGCTCCTCGGAATAGTTCTTGGCGTGTCCCCAATCCTTCGCGATGAAGACCTCGGTATCGCCGCCTAAGAATACCGGACCGACCGCGTCGGACATGCCGTATTCCTCGACCATCTTGCGCGCCGTTTCGGTGGCTTGCTTGAGGTCCTGCACCGCGCCCGTCGAGACGTCGGTGAACACGATCTTCTCGGCGACCCTGCCGCCCATCGACATGCAGATCTCGTCGAGCATGTGCGATTTCAGCGTGTAGTGGATGTCCTCGCGCGGAAGCATCATCGTGTAGCCGCCCGCCCATCCGCGTGAGATGATGGACACCTCGTGCAGATCGTCGCAGTTCGGCAGTACATGCGCAAGGATCGCATGACCGCATTCATGGTACGCGGTGAGCTCCTTGTCCTTGTCGGTGACGACGCGGCTCTTCTTCTCGGGACCCATCTGAACGCGCGTGACCGCTTCCTCAAGGTCCGCCTGCGTGATCTCTCTGCGGTTGTCGCGCGTGCAGAGGATGGCAGCCTCGTTCAGGATATTCTCAAGATCGGCGCCCGTAAAGTACGGCGTGCGCCGCGCAAGCGTCTTTAAGCTGACGTCCTTTGCGAAATGCTTGTTCTTCGCGTGGACGAGCAGGATCTCCTCTCTCCCCTTCACGTCGGGATAGCCGACGGTGATCCGACGGTCGAACCGACCGGGACGCAGCAGCGCCGGGTCGAGGATGTCCGCGCGGTTGGTCGCCGCCATGACGATGATGCCCTCGTTTGCGGAGAAGCCGTCCATTTCGACAAGCAGCTGGTTTAAGGTCTGCTCACGCTCGTCGTGTCCGCCGCCTAAACCCGCGCCGCGCTGACGTCCGACCGCGTCGATCTCGTCGATGAAGACGATCGCAGGTGCTGCGCGCTTTGCTGTCTCGAACAGATCGCGCACGCGGGAGGCGCCGACACCGACAAACATTTCGACAAAGTCGGAACCGGAGATCGAGAAGAACGGTACGCCCGCTTCGCCCGCAACGGCTTTCGCCATCAGGGTCTTACCGGTACCCGGAGGTCCGACGAGCAGAACGCCCTTCGGAATGCGCGCGCCGTTTTCGGTGAAGCGCTTATGGTCGCGCATGAAGTCGACGACCTCCTTGAGCTCCTCCTTCTCCTCGACAAGCCCCGCGACGTCCTTGAACGTCACCTTGTCCTTGCCGGGCGTGTTGAGCCTTGCGCGGGACTTTGAGAAGTTCATGACCTGATTGCCCTCGCCGCGCTGACGGTACAGGAAGAAGATCATGACGCCCGCAAGCAGGACCGGCAGAAATTGCAGCGCAATGTACCACCACGGCGTTCCGTCCGGAAGCGCGCTCTGCATGACAAAGCCGTAATCGTCGGATGTGACCGTGTCCGCGTCCGCGCCGTTCTTTTCGGCGACGAGCAGGCGCATATAGCGGTCGAACACGCCGTTGTCGATGTGCATCACGAAGTCCGCGCGTCCCGGCAGATCGGTCGCGTCCGCCTCGCTGGTGCGATACAGACCGTAGTACGTGCCGCCCTCGATGACCTCGTACAGCGCCTTCACGTTGTCGGCGCGGTACGCCTCCGCGAACTCGGCGAACTTGATCTCCTCCGTTCTGCCCGACGAACAGCCGTTCGTCACCATGAAGATCAGAAGCGCAAGGATCAGCGCCCAGATGAGCAGCGTAACGATGCGCCGTCCGCCTGCGGGCCGCTGATTGGGATTGCCGTCCCGATTGTTGTTATTGTTCGGATTGAATTCCAAAGTGTCCTCCGTTCAGGGGTTGGATGCCCCGCTTTTCCCGGATCAGCTGTAGCTCTCGGGCTTTAAAATACCCACATAGGGCAGATTGCGATACTTTTGCTTGTAGTCGAGGCCGTAGCCCACGACAAACTTGTTCGGGACCACGAAGCCGCAGTAGTCCGGCGTGATCTCGCACTCGCGGCGTTCCGGCTTGTCGAGGAAGCAGCAGGTGCGGATCGACGCAGGCTGACGCTCCCAAAGAAGACGCGTCATGTAGGAAAGCGTCAGACCGCTGTCCATGATGTCCTCCGCGATCAGAACATGCTTGCCCGTGATGCT
>CALGGM010000172.1 GCA_937915925.1 uncultured Clostridia bacterium
TGATGCCGCTTGTGATCAACCCAAAAGACGAGCAGTATTTGAAACGATTGGAGTCGTTTACAAACAAAAAGGCAAAGAATAAGGAACTGAAGATTCAGCAGACATATGACAAGATCTCTGCAGAAGAGAACATAAAAATCTATGATCTCTTCCAAAGCAAGCTTTCAACCTATCCGTTTTCCAAACGTCCTGCCAACATATTCGATGCGGTGGAGAAAGGCAAAGAGCGGTTTGAATCTCTGTCTCTGGAAGACCAGGTAGCTGTCCTTGAACAAATACTGCTGTCGTTCGGCCGCTCCGGCGGAGGAAGCGATCTGAAATTGATCGGCGGCGTCGCCAAAGCCGGCGTTCCGACGTTGAGTTCCTCTCTTTCGAACTGGAAAAAGAACTATACCGATGTCCGGATCATTGACCAATCCGCTTCGGGACTCTTTGAAAAACAGTCTGTCAATCTGTTGGAACTGCTATGAGCTGGCGGACGGTCGTGATTTCAAATCGCTGTAAACTGGATCTGAAGATGGGCTATCTTGTGGTGCGAGGGATAGAAACAAAGCGTGTCTTTTTGGATGAGATAGCCCTCCTTCTGATCGAAAGCACGGCGGTTTCTTTGACGTGCAGCTTGCTTTCGGAATTGACGGCAAAAAAGATCCGGGTCATTTTCTGCGATGAAAAACGAAACCCGACAGCGGAACTGAGCCCATACTATGGATGTCACGACAGTTCTCGAAAGATCAAGAAACAGATTCTGTGGAGCGAACAGAACAAGGGCGCTGTCTGGACGGCAATCATCGCGGAGAAAATCGGTAATCAGGCGCGACTGCTCGAAAGAATGCAGAAAGATAAGGAGGCAGCGCTTCTTCAACGGTATTTGACGGAATTGGAATTCGGCGACGCAACAAACAGGGAGGGACATGCGGCTAAGGTCTATTTCAATGCGCTGTTCGGAATGGACTTCGGAAGAAGAGTACCGGATGATCCGATCAACGCCGCATTGAATTACGGATACGGATTGATCCTGTCCGCTGTGAACAGAGAGGTCGTTTCAAACGGGTATTTGACGCAGCTGGGACTATTTCATGATAACACTTTTAATCAATTCAATTTAAGCAGCGATTTGATGGAACCGCTTCGTCCGTTGATCGATGCGCGCGTTGTGCAGGAGCAGCCGGAAGCTTTCAACACGGACGTCAAACACAAAATGGTTGCATTATTGCATGCACCTATACGGATATCCAATTCGGAGCAAACCGTTTTGAATGCAATCAAACTGTATGTAAAGTCGGTCTTTGACGCATTGAATGCAGAAGACGTTTCCCGCATTCAGTTCCCTGTATTATGAATTATCGGTTTATGCGTGTTCTGGTCTTCTTTGACTTGCCGACAGAAACGGCGGCTGATAAAAGAGCATATCGGCAGTTTCGAAAAGCGTTGGTAAAGAACGGTTTTGTTATGATGCAGGAATCTGTCTATTGCCGATTGCTGATCAATGCGAATGCAGGCAAAGCTGCCATGGAAACAGTTCGAAGGAATAAACCGCCGAAGGGGCTTGTTCAAATGTTGACCGTAACAGAAAAGCAGTTTGCCGAAATGGAATATCTGGTGGGGCAAAACACAAGCGATGTGATTACAACGGATGAAAGGTTGATCATTTTATGAAATTGCTGTTCTCGGAATTTTATCCTACGGTCGATCTGGAAGAAAACGCCGTCGTCACGATTTCCATAGAAGATCCGGTTTTTCTCCGCACGGTGATCCTGGATATCCGATCACAACTGGAAGGAAATAAAGGAACGTGTGTGCTTTCCGATAACGGGGTTCCGCTCGACATGGCGAAGAATCTGGAATTGCTTCCGGATATCCTTCCGTTTTCGGGAAATCGAAAAAACCTCTTGAACAAAGTGCTTACTGCGGTGGAAAAGAACGGCATGGAAAATATTGAGGAGGTGCAAAAACTGTCGGCGGAGATAGAGACGTATTTGTTGAGCATTTCGGAAGACTGGCCGCTTTCGTTTGATATGGGGAAGATAACGCCGGCATCCCTGTTGAAACTGGCGGGTGCGCAGATCGAGTTGGGTGGCGAGTCTCTTCTGGAAGATCTGCTGACATACATGGACCTTACAGTGGAGATGGAAAGAGAGAAGATCTTTTGCCTGCTGAATCTCCATTGCTATTTTTCTGTTGAAGAACTTGACACCTTCTTTCACAGCGTTGCGCTGCATCGGCATCGGCTGCTTGTTTTTGAAGGATCGGAATATCCCTGCGTGCATGAAGAAAAAAAGATCGTGATCGATAAGGATCTGTGCCAGATCATCTTGTAAGTTTGCAGAGAATCTGCTAAAATACAGTTGCAGTCCTTCTGAATACACAACGGTTTGCTGGACCGGATTTTCAAATTTGAGGGTTTGAGAGCTGTGTAATTTCAGAGGGGTCTCAAACTTCTTAATTTTTTTGACAACCAGATTCACGTTTGAGAGCTGTGTAATTTCAGAGGGGTCTCAAACCTACCAGTTCGCGCATCTTATCATCAAAGAGTTTGAGAGCTGTGTAATTTCAGAGGGGTCTCAAACCGCTTCTCTTAATTTCTGCTTAATATCAGCGTTTGAGAGCTGTGTAATTTCAGAGGGGTCTCAAACCTTGCAATCGTTTAAAGCACTTCTCCTAAAGTTTGAGAGCTGTGTAATTTCAGAGGGGTCTCAAACCCTCGATTGATAATGCAAATGGTGCTGCTGGTTTGAGAGCTGTGTAATTTCAGAGGGGTCTCAAACTAAGATAGATAAAGATAATACGCAAGAAGAGTTTGAGAGCTGTGTAATTTCAGAGGGGTCTCAAACGTCTTCCAAGCCAGATAAGTCTCCCGTCTTGTTTGAGAGCTGTGTAATTTCAGAGGGGTCTCAAACTAACAGATCGAAATATACGTTACAAAACTTGTTTGAGAGCTGTGTAATTTCAGAGGGGTCTCAAACAAATGCAGAGCGCCTTAAATTAAAATATAAGTTTGAGAGCTGTGTAATTTCAGAGGGGTCTCAAACATCCCAATTTGTTAATATCTCACATAATACGTTTGAGAGCTGTGTAATTTCAGAGGGGTCTCAAACTGTGGCGATTGCTTCGAGAAAGGTAACGGAGTTTGAGAGCTGTGTAATTTCAGAGGGGTCTCAAACAGTAATTGTCATCTGCTGTACTATGATGATGTTTGAGAGCTGTGTAATTTCAGAGGGGTCTCAAACCATTTGTTTTAAAAAGTAAATAGTTTTTTTGTTTGAGAGCTGTGTAATTTCAGAGGGGTCTCAAACCCATTGAGATGATGGAGGCGTCCCCGAACTAGTTTGAGAGCTGTGTAATTTCAGAGGGGTCTCAAACGATAAGCGATCAGGTTGCAACGATGGTCGCGTTTGAGAGCTGTGTAATTTCAGAGGGGTCTCAAACCAAGCGCGGGTGCTCGATCTGATCGCGCAGGTTTGAGAGCTGTGTAATTTCAGAGGGGTCTCAAACTTCGTGCGCGCGTATTCGGTATTAGTCATGGTTTGAGAGCTGTGTAATTTCAGAGGGGTCTCAAACATAACGTCCGCTTCATTATCGACGAGTTAAGTTTGAGAGCTGTGTAATTTCAGAGGGGTCTCAAACGTCTTCACCTGCGACATTGAGGGTCCGATCGTTTGAGAGCTGTGTAATTTCAGAGGGGTCTCAAACCGTTTCCACCGGCATATCCTGTATGAACACGTTTGAGAGCTGTGTAATTTCAGAGGGGTCTCAAACCATCAAATTCTGCTGCTCGATAAGCTGCTCGTTTGAGAGCTGTGTAATTTCAGAGGGGTCTCAAACCCTCCTTATCCTCCGGATGCGCCCGGTAAAGTTTGAGAGCTGTGTAATTTCAGAGGGGTCTCAAACAGAAGTTAAGAGATGGAGGACATAAATAATGTTTGAGAGCTGTGTAATTTCAGAGGGGTCTCAAACCGTGCGAATCACGGATCAAATATGTCACCGAGTTTGAGAGCTGTGTAATTTCAGAGGGGTCTCAAACTCTCGCTTGCGATGGTGCTCACCTCCTTCTGTTTGAGAGCTGTGTAATTTCAGAGGGGTCTCAAACTCCCCGAAAGGCTCCGAGTACGGTCCGGAGGTTTGAGAGCTGTGTAATTTCAGAGGGGTCTCAAACCCGGATCACCGAGGCGGCAGCCGCCCGCGTGTTTGAGAGCTGTGTAATTTCAGAGGGGTCTCAAACCGAAACGGAAACGTGACCGTCCCCCCAGTCGTTTGAGAGCTGTGTAATTTCAGAGGGGTCTCAAACTTTGGACGAGCTGACATAACAAGGGAGAGGGTTTGAGAGCTGTGTAATTTCAGAGGGGTCTCAAACTCGCATCTACTTAACGTCGCGCTGAAAACCGTTTGAGAGCTGTGTAATTTCAGAGGGGTCTCAAACAGACCGAGCGATTCGATGACATACCGATTCAGTTTGAGAGCTGTGTAATTTCAGAGGGGTCTCAAACCGCGAAATTCGTCATGCTGGATCGTTTGGGTTTGAGAGCTGTGTATTTTCAGAGGGGTCTCAAACACCGCGAAATCGAAACCGAAACCGCTGTTAGGTTTGAGAGCTGTGTATTTTCAGAGGGGTCTCAAATCGACCACGGCATTCGTGCAACAGGAGATCGGTTTGAGAGCTGTGTATTTTCAGAGGGGTCTCAAATCTGTTATCACCTTAAATGCTGATTAACGACAGACAGTTTGTGCCTAAAAATATTGGGCACGTACGAGCCAATCGAACCGGATGCACATAGTCCTGATATAATGTTGAAAAAAACATCAGCCATTCCAGAATATTCATAAAATCGAGCAGTTGGTGAGTTCTATTGTACGACCTTATGAATCATTTGGCATAACCAAAAGTCGCTTGATCCATCTACCACTGCTTTGAAAGACGGCACAATTACCTTGCAGGTTTTGCCTGACCCAGCGAGGAACTGCAAAGAGTTTGCATGGATTGTAGACCTCCATTTTTCAATTTGTGTTGACAGAACGAAACCTACTGACTATAATGAAATTGTAATTAAAGCGGCGGTAAACGATGATTTTAGCGCGTTCACCGCCGGATAAGGAGAGCGCAATGATTGGTCGGCAACACGAAGTGAAGGAATTGAACAAGCTGTATGAAAGCAATCGTGCAGAGCTTGTGGCGATATACGGGCGTCGTCGCGTCGGAAAAACATACCTTGTGGACGAAACGTTTTCCGGTCGCATTACGTTCCGCCATGCGGGATTGTCTCCTATCGGACAGGAAGCAAAAGGATTTTTGCGCACGCAGTTGAATCATTTTTATAACTCTCTCGAATTGCAGGGGATGGAACCCTGCAAGAAACCGTCCAACTGGCAGGATGCTTTTCTTCTGTTGGAAAAGCATTTACAAAAGGTAGACGACGGTTCCAGACAGGTGGTGTTTTTAGATGAAATGCCATGGCTGGACACGCCAAGATCCGGCTTTATCAGCGCCTTTGAAGGGTTCTGGAACACATGGGGATGTCATCGGAAAAACTTGATGGTGATCGTTTGCGGAAGCGCGAACTCATGGATCCTGGACAGCTTAATCAATAATCACGGAGGGCTTTACAATCGCGTGACCTATGAGATGAAGCTGTCGCCCTTTACATTGCGGGAGTGTGAAGAATATTATATCGGCAATCAAATTCGGTTTTCAAGATACGACATGACTCAAAGCTACATGATCTTCGGCGGCATTCCATATTATATGGGGTATATTGATCGGGAACTGAGCCTGGCGCAGAACGTGGATCGCCTGTTCTTCTCCAAGAACGCAAGATTACAAAACGAATATGATCGTTTATTTGATTCCATCTTTATCAATCCCGATGCGGTAAAAGCGATCGTTCAACTTCTTCATACACGGAATGCGGGGTACACAAGGAAAGAAATTGCGGAGAAGCTCAAGGTCACGGACGGAGGACGCTTTTCTCGCAATCTGAGTGCATTAATCGCCAGTGATTTTGTGATGAAGTACATTCCGTTCGGTTATGGAAAGCGTGAGGAACACTATAAATTAGTTGATCCGTTTTGCCTGTTCTATTTGCAGTTTGTAAACGGTCAGCGAAAAACAAATGAGCAGTTCTGGCAGCAAAATGTTACCTCGCAGCCGGTTGCAATCTGGAGAGGATTCGCATTTGAGAATGTGTGTTTCAATCATATTGAACCGATCAAAAAGGCGCTTGGCATTTCCGGGGTCATCTCTTCCGCTTCCGCTTGGTCAAAACGAAGCGAAGATGAATCGGGCACGCAGATTGATCTCCTGATCAACCGAAACGACAATGTGGTGAACATGTGCGAATTGAAGTTTTATAGCGGAGATTTTGCTGTCAACAAGGAGTATTACAAGGTTCTGCTTCATCGGCAGGAACTGCTCGCAAAAGAGCTTTCTCCAAAAGCATCCATTCACAGCACGCTGATCACAACCTTTGGGCTTGTCAAAAACGAGTACAGCGGTGCGTTTGTGAATGTCATTACATTGAATGATCTGTTTGATTAGAGATATTGAGAGATCATAAACCATAACAGGCAAGGATTTTACCTTGCTACAGCTATTTATCATGAGGAGATTTGCTATTTATGAAACAGAAAGCTATTCTTCCCAAATCCTTCTTTCGTGATCATCCGTTGGCGAATATCTCTTTCGCGCGCTTCTCTTATTTTCAGATGGCAGAACTGAAGCAAGGAACTATATCGGAGATATATGCAAAGACATCGCTTTCAGACCTTTTGCCCAAAGAACGCGTGGAGCAAATTGCGGCAGAAAATGAACGTATTTCAAATTTGCAGACGGAAGAAGATGTGATCCAAGCATTGCGAAAGGTGAAGGAATCTTTTTGCCGGGATGCGATCGTTAAGCGTGCGCTGGAGATGGAGGATACCGTTCTTCCGTTATTGCTGCAGCGTTATCAAACCAACCGAGTGGATTTCTTTATAGAGGGAGCAGCGCATATTTTTGCGCGTGCCGACGTCCGCTATGCTGAAGCACTGTTTGCTGATTATGAATCCATTCGTTCCGATTACGCCCGCGCGCAGGCATGCTTGGTTTTCGCTGCAAAGGATATGAAGCAGGCGATTCCGCTTCTTTTAACCGAGATGAACCGTCTCAAAACGGTGACAAATCGGGAGTTTCGTACCGATCTGTCGCAAGCCCCGCTGCTTGCATTATACGTCTTGAACAATGAACCGTTTTAGATGCAGCACTTGAAGAAACCGTGAGCAGCGTATATACTATGGACGATGAGGAGAGGATAACGCATGGAACAGAAAAATACACTGATGATCGTGGATGCGGAGATGGATGCGCTTTTAGAGAATGCCATTCAACTGATTCAATATGCCAGAAAGCTTGCCGTCAAACAAGTCAACACGGTACAGCTTTTGACATTCTATTCCTTGGGGCGTTGGATCGTTGAAGTGCAGCAAAAGGGCGAAAGTCGCGCAAAGTACGGCGAACAGATTATTCAAAATCTGTCTCGTGCATTGACAGAGCAATTTGGGAAGGGCTTTTCGGAGGGCACACTGAAAAATGCACGCAAGTTCTACTTGTCTTATAAGGATAGAATAAGCGAAACAGTGTTTAACCTTTTCGCTGTTGAAAAAAGTGAAACAGTGTTTGCCTTTTTTGAAAAAGAAACACCATTTCCGTTGCCATGGAGTCATTATCTGCTCTTAACGCGGATCAAGGATGAAAACGAGCGAAGCTTTTATGAGATCGAAGCGTCGCAAGGACAGTGGAGCATCCGAGTTTTACAGCGGCAGTATAACTCCAGTCTGTACGAACGCCTTGCCCTCAGCCGCGATAAAAAGGAAGTTATGCGGCTTGCTTCCGAAGGTATCACCGTTGAAAAGCCTTCCGATGTTGTCAAGCAACCGACGGTACTGGAGTTCTTGGGACTAGAGGAACGCGCGGCGTATTCAGAATCGGATCTGGAGACTGCCTTGATCGACAAACTGCAAAAATTCCTTCTGGAGCTTGGAAAGGGTTATTTGTTTGAAGCAAGACAGAAGCGATTCACATTTGACGAAGACGATTACTACGTGGATCTGGTTTTCTATAATCGTCTTTTGCGCTGCTATGTCTTGATCGATTTGAAGATTGACAAGCTGACGCATCAGGATTTGGGACAGATGCAGATGTACGTGAATTACTATGATCGGTACAGCTTTTTGAAAACGGAGGATTGATAAGCACATAATGAGCATCTCATCATATATCTAAATTCGATGTCCGGTTATATAAACCAGACGCCATTTCGATTTGATAGGAGATACTGTTTTTAATCAGTCATATATAAGCTCATGGTTGACGATTTCTGCTACTCGATTACGGATGCTGTTCATCGCTCCGACCCATTCCATCGGATCGGCGGCTTTTAGGGCTTCGGTGACGCCTTCGGTGCGGGTGAGTTGGACGGTCAGGCAGGATGCCATTTCAGCAGCATTGACGTCGATCGAGGAGAGATGCTCTTCCAGCTTACCCGATAGCAATAGGTCGGCGTACAGATCGCGGCGATGCGCTTTGAGATAGGCGAGCCGGCGGCAAGCCCAGACGCCAAGGGAAGGGAGATCGTCATCGCCGGCGGGCAGATAGTGGTCTCCGACCAGTTCGTAGGTGAGCCCGGTGCGTTCGTCTTTGATCAATGGCTTCATGTGTGTTTCCTCCTTTGCATTTCGTTCGTGAGAGAGATCGGCTTGTGGTGGGGCGTCCGGTCATAGGTACCGGACGCCGCGTTCAATTTGGTAAGAGATCGGGTGATACCCGTCGTCATGCTCGTCCACGCATTTCAGAAAGGCGCGGATCTTGCGCTTGTGCTGCATCTGAAAGACCGTGATCCAGATCTCCGCTGCCTGATCGTTCGGCGAGCGCAGATAGGTGATCTTGCCCTCGGGCGGCTTTGGGATCGGCTGCCAGCGGATCCTTTTCTTCCTCGGCTTTGAGCCCTGTTTTGCCATAAAAATGCTTCCGAAACTGCATTTATCCGGACGCCCTTTATGGTGTTTACTTCACACCAAAGATTTTTCGGAAAACGACCTCCTTTCTGCAACAAGAAATGCCAAAAACCCCGATAATTGCTGCGTTTTTTGGACGTCTCGGACATGGTGTTAGTATAACACTGGCAGGAGCCATGGCGGCGCCCATGTTGTTCATGTCGGTGATGCCGAGATCGACGACGCGGCCGATCGTGGCGGCGGTGAGCGCGACGTGCGAGAAGACCGGCACGGGAACGTCAAGGGCGGAAAGCAGGATTGCGCCTGCGCCGGTCACGGTGCGCTGCGCGGTCGGCGGGGCGGTGGTTCCCATTTCAAGAGGGAAGCGGTATTGACGCTCGGCGGAGGAAAAATGACTGCTTGCGCAGCAAAGCACCGGCGAGCAGTAGCCGCCGTCGCTCAGAACACCGCCCAAAAGCAGCGATTCCGCCATCGTCGAGCATGCGCCGTATAAACCGAGGAAGGGGATCCCAAGCTCGCGCGCGGCATAGTTTGCCGTGATCAGTTGGTTTAATAGGTCGCCCGCAAGCATGGCGTGGACGTCGTTGATCTTAAGCCCTGCCTTGTCGCAGGCGAGCCTCGCCGCGGTCTGAAACATCTTGCATTCCGCCTTTTCAAAGCTGTCCTCGCCGAATTTGTCATCCTCGAGCACGCTATCGAACATGCCCGAAAACGCGCCGTCGCCCTCGTTCATTGCAACGATCGCGGCGGCGCTTCTGATCCGCGGCTCGCTCCGAAACAGCAGCGTGCGTTCACCGATTCGTTTTCTCATACGAAACCTCCTTTTTGTTCAGTATGCGCAGATCCGTCTTTCTCATGCAGAACGGCGGGAAACCGTCTTCGCAAAAGCAGACGCGCATGGTACAATAAAAAAAGATTTTGAAATTCCTGAAACACCGGGGCGGTCTTGTTCGTTATATAAGTGAACGGCATGAGAAAGGAGCGGCAGGAAATGAACGAATTGTATGCGCAGCATTTCGAAGAGCTTGCGCGCTTTTGCTCCATGCTGTGCCGCGACGCGGAGAAGGGAACGGATCTTGCGCAGGAAGCCTTTCTGAAGGCGCTGGAGCATACGGAACAGCTACAAACCCTTTCGGAAGAACAGCGCCGTGCGTGGCTCTTTCGCACCGCAAAGAATCTGTTTCTGGATGAGACGAGGCGGAACGCGCGCTTTCTGAAACGGCAGCAAATGCTGTTCGAGGGCGAGGGAGAGGAGGAGTCGGGCTTTGCCGGTGTCGAGACGTCCCTGCTGCTTTTAAGTCTCCCGCCGGACGTTCGGACGATGTTTCGGATGCGGTACTTAGAGGGCTACAGCGCGGCGGAGCTTTCGGAGATCTTCCATATGCCTGCCGCAACCGTGCGCACCAAGCTGTCGCGGGCAAGACAACTGCTGAAAAAGGAGCTATGCACATGAAGCGAAAGAAACATGAAGAACTCCCTTCCGAGTATCGGGATACGGAGATACAGATACGGACTTGGGACAGACTGGAGAGCCTTCCGACTTTTTACCCGGATGGGCAGGGCTGGAAAGCGGACTTGGAGATCAACGGAAGAAACATCAGACAATAAGCATCGGGAGGAAGAAACAATGAAAAAGATGATGGTAAATTGCGCAATGTGCGATATGCGCAGCGTGTCGGAAGAAACGCTGAAGCGTTATGAACAGATCACGGTGAACGCGGCTTCGGTGCTCGTGACGCCGGAGACGAAGGAGCTCGTCAACCGATACAATGTCACGCTGAACGCGGCGGACGTGATCGAGGTCCCCGCGGGCGAGAACGTCAGGGTCGCGAGCCACAACGGCGCGTTTGAACTGACGGCGGACGGCGCGCCGAAGGAGGGCGAAACGGCGATCCTTTGGGTGAACGGCGCGCTGACGGTCGGCGCGGACGCGCTCTCGGCGGCGCAGGGGTATTTTAAGATCCATGTGAACGGTTCCGTCACGATGCCGAAAAGCATGTCCGGAAAGCTCACTAACCTCAGCGTCAACGGCGCGGTCAAGGCGTATCCGGACGGCGCGATCCTGCTTCGGCGCAATGCCGAGATCGACAGGACCTTCCCGCTTCGCGCAAAGGACAACGCGCTCTACTGGGCTTCGCGTAGATTGGTGTTCACGGATGAAACGCTCGACGTTTTAAGGCTTACGGAAAAGGGCGTGCGCTTTTCCGCGCCGAACGCGCTGATCGTCGAATCGCTCGTCGAAGCCGTGACGCCGCTTTTAACCGAGGACACGGATATTCTGATCGTTCCCGACGGGACGAAGTTTGTCAACGACGATGTCAAAATGAACCGCCGCTTCCTGAAAAAGTACGGCGCGAAGGCGTATATCAACGGCGATCTTACGGTGGAAGCGTCCGCTTCGGAGGTGTTTGGCGGGATCGAATACCTGTACGTGAAAGGCGACGTCAAGCTGCCGGAGGAGCTTGCGGAAGCCTTTGAGGACGTCGATGCGCATTACGACGAGCTCGTGATCCGGAAGAAGACCGGCAAGGTCATCGGGGACGTGGTGCGGGCAAGCGTCGACAGGGCGGTTCTTGAAAAGTATCTGGACGGGGTTGCGGTCACGGACTGCGCGATGGTGTATATCGCCGAGGACGTCCCGCCGGAGCTGATCATGGAACGGCTGACCGTTTCCGACTGCGCGCAGGTCTTCTGCGCAAAGGAACAGGAAGCCGCCGTTTCAGCGGTCTCGAAGGACGTCGGCGTGATCGGCGGCAAGGACGAAGAATCCGGCTTTGTCACGGACACGGTGACCGGCACGCTGCACCTGAACCCCAACGTCAAGGTCATCAACGCCGCGGAGTATGTGATGTAAAGGCATATCATGACAGCAAAGCTGTCAACAGACTGTCGCAGAAGGAGTCAGACCGTTTGCGGCGAGATGATTTGAATGAATACTTGCAGGATGGCGCTGTCTCAAAACAGTTTAACGAGCTGAGATGAGGCAGCGCTTTGTTT
>CALGGM010000173.1 GCA_937915925.1 uncultured Clostridia bacterium
GGGGCTGTGCCAAACAGCACAGCCCCGCAGGGAAACAAATCACTATTCAATTCGATTGTTCAGAAAGTTTCCCTATGATAGGTGCGGAGATCCCGGCCGGTTTTTGCGTTTGTTCTTGGCTCCCCTGTGTAAGGGGAGCTGTCACCGACAGGTGACTGAGGGGTTGTCATTTCAGCGCTTCCTGCACCTTGTCCTCCTGATACTGGTGCATGTAGAGGTCGTGGTAGTAGCCGCCTTTTTTGAGCAGCGTTTCGTGATCGCCCTCCTCGACGATCGCGCCGCCGCGGATGACGAGGATGCGGTCGGCGTTGCGGATCGTCGAAAGACGGTGCGCCACGACAATGCTGGTGCGGTCCTTCAGCACCTCGGTGATCGCGCTCTGGATCAGCTTTTCGGTCTCGGTGTCGATCGAGCTTGTCGCTTCGTCGAGCACGAAGATCTGCGGATCGGAGAGGATCACGCGGGCGAAGGAGATCAGCTGCTTCTGCCCGGTCGAAAGCCGCACGCCGCCCTCGCCGACCTCGGTGTCGTAGCCCTTTGGCTGCTGTTCGATGAACGCATCCGCATGGACCATGGCGGCAGCGCGTTTTACGCTTTCCTCGTCCGCGTCGGGTCTGCCGAAGCGGATGTTGTCGCGGATCGTGCCGGAGAACAGATGTGGGCTTTGCAGCACGTACCCGAGCGACGATTGCAACCACAGCTGCGAGCGTTCGCGGTAATCCCTGCCGTCGATTAAGATGCGCCCGTTTTTCGGTTCATAGAAGCGGCAGATGAGGTTCACGATCGTACTCTTGCCCGCGCCGGTCTCGCCGACCAAAGCGACCGTTTCGCCTGCGCGAATGTGCAGGTTGAAGTCTTTTAAGAGCGGCTCGGTCTCCTTATAGTAGAAGTCGACATGATCAAAAGTAATATCGCCTTTGATCGGCTCCCAGTTCTCGCGCTTCGGGTCCATCGACGTGCCGTATTTCGCTTCCGCTTCCGGCGTGTCCTTCACCTCGGACTCGGTGTCCAGAAGGCTCAAAACGCGCTCCGCGCTCGCCTGCGCGCTCTGCATGTCCGCAAAGATGCCCGCGAGCTGCTGGATCGGGTCAAAGAGGCTCGACGCGTAGTTGATGAACGAAACGAGCGTACCGGCGGTGATAACGCCTAAAAACGTCTCGGTCCCGCCGATGGTCGCCTGCACGCCTGCGCCGCCGAAGATCAGCGCAAGCGCTGTTCCGACCGCGCCCAACGAAACGACGAGGGGGAAGAACGTCGCGGACAGCACGGCTGCCTTGACGCTTGCCTTGCGCATATCCGTGGTGATCGCCTCGAACTCCTGCGCGTTCTGCTCCTCTCGCACGAGCGTCTTGGTCGTCATTGCGCCCATGATGCCCTCGTTGAACGCGCTCGTGATGCGGGAATTGTGCTTTCTCGCGACGCGCTGATAGCGGAGGATCTTCTTCTGCAGATACAGGCTGACGATTGCAAGCGGGGGAATGACCGCCGCCACGATCAGCGCGAGCTTCCAGTTGAACCAGAACATCGCCGCAAAGCAGAACACGATGTAGAAGAACGACCACAGAAAGTCCGTGATGCTCCACGCGATCATGTCACTGAGCCTTGCTACGTCGCTCACCATGCGCGCCATGAGGTACCCTGCCGAGGTCTTGTCGTAGAACGAGAACGACAGCGTTTGCAGCTTCCGATACGCTTCCTGCCGGATCGTAAACGAGATCATGGTTTCCATCTGCCCCGAGCGACCGATAAAGCGCGTGGTGCAGAATCCCTGCAGCACGACCAGCGCGACGTATACGCCGAAGAACAGCCATAGCCCGTCGGTCGTCGGCTCCGCTTCGGGACGCACGAACCGGTCGATTGCAAACCGCGTCAGGATGGGGTAGAGGGCGTCGATGATCGCAACGACGATCATGGATATGAGGATGCGAACGAACAGCGCGCGGTTGCGCATGGCGTAGCCGAACAGACGCTTCCAAAGCTTCGCGTCCATTTTTTCTTCCTGATTGAATTCCTGTTCGTGATCGTAACTCATGCGTTTGCACCTCCTTCCGTCGGGAAGTCCTGAATCTCGGCGATGCGCCGATAGAGCCCGTCTTCGCGGATCAGCTGTTCATGCGACCCGTTCTGCACGAGCTTTCCGTGATCGAGCACAAGGATCCGATCCGCCTCTTTGAGCGTGGTGATGCGGTGCGAGATGATAAACAGGATCCCGTTTCCGTGATGACGCCTCAAAGCCTCGCGGATCTTTGCGTCGGTCTCGGTGTCGACCGCACTCATGGAATCGTCGAAGATCATGATCGGCGCCTTCTGCATCAGCGCCCGCGCGATTGCCACGCGTTGCTGCTGTCCGCCCGAAAGCGTGACGCCGCGCTCGCCGACGACCGTGTCATAGCCGTCCGCAAACTTCTCGATGACGTCGTGTACCGCGGCTTCTCGCGCGGCTTCGAAGAGCTCCGCTTCGTCCGCGTCCGGCGCGGTCAGCATGATGTTCTCTCGGATCGAGCGCGAGTACAGGAACGGCTCCTGCAAAACGATCGCGATGTTCTTACGTAAAAGCGCGTGATCGATGTCGTTGATCGGCGTGCCGTTGATCGTGATCACACCCTCGCCTGCGGGGTAGAGCCGCTGTAAAAGCTGCACAAGCGAGCTCTTTCCGCTGCCCGTGCTGCCCAAGATTCCGATCGTCTGACCTGCCTTAGCGGTAAAGCTGATGTCGTCGAGCATGTCGTTTTTCGTGTCGTAGCCGAAGGAGACGTGCGAGAACGTGATGTCGCCGAGAAGGTCGCAGTCGTTTTGCGCCTTGCCGGGCTCGGTCTCGTCGTCCGCGTTCATGATCTCGTTAAGACGGTCCAGGGAGACCGTCGCCTTTCCCATATCGGCGAGCACGCGTCCGAGCTGACGCACCGGCCACGTGAGGCGGCTCGTCAGCGACAGGAACAGATAGATGTCGCCGAGCGTGAACGGGTTCGCCGTGCCGCGCGTTTTGACGTAGAATAGAATTCCGAACGCGAGTGACAGGGCGATCTGAATATAGCCCACCGCGTCGGAGCTGCCCCAGTAGAAGCCGAGCAGGTTCACGAGCCGGATGTTCTTTTTGCTGAAATCCCGGTTCAGCGCCGTGAACTTATCGAACTCGGCGCGCTGCTGCCCGAACGCGCGCACCACGCGCACGCCGGTCAGGTTCTCCTGAATCGCCGTCGAAAGCGCGCCCTCGGCTTCGTCGACCTCGCCGAAGTACTTGCGTACATAGCGGAAGTAGAGAAAGCTCGAGAACGTCAGAATCGGCATGACCGCCATCGAGATCAGCGCCATCTCCCAGCGGATCGCGAACATCAGCGCGGCGGCGACGACGAACATCACTGCGATGCGCAGAATCTCCATCAGCTGATTCGTGACGAACTTGCGTACCGTGTCCACGTCGGACGTACAGCGCTGCACGAGATCGCCGGTCGAGACGTGCTTGTGGTAGTCGTAGGGCACGGCGTTCAGTTTGCGGTAGAGCATGTCGCGCATGGACTTTGCCATATGCTCCGCGCCCTTTGCAATGTTGCGGCGGCGCAGGAAGATGAACAGCCCGTTCAGCGCCGTAAAGAGGAAGAACGCAAGCCCGCAGACCCAATAGCTTCGTGCCGCGGGTCCGAGCGATTTCAGCCAATCGAACAGCCATGCGGGAAGCGACGGGTCTTGCCCCAAAAGTACCCAGTCGAGCGTATAGCTTGTGACGACAGAGGAGCAGTACAGCATCACGATGCCGAGGATGACCTCGACGCCGCTTAGGATAAAGTATCCGCCCGCGCCCTTTAAAGCGGGCAGGAATAACGGTTTATATCGTTGCTTGTTCATATCAGAACATCTCCTGTGGATTGATTTCAAGCTGCACATCCTCGCAGTCGGTTCTGTGCAGGTCGTGGAATTCGGAGACCGTTTTCACGGCGTCCTTGAGCCTTCTTGTGCGAAGGAGCTTCAGCACGATCTGATACCGCGCGTGCCCGGAGATCCTTGCGATCGGCGCCTGTGCGGCGACGAGCAGCAGAAGGTCCTGTTTCCCTTCCTCGCCGAGCGTGGTTTTGAGCGCGGCCTCCAGCTCCTTTGCGTAGTGCAGACAAGCCTTTTCCGCGGCGTCCTCGCTGCGGTCCGCGAAGACCACGCGGAGGAACAGGGAAAATGGGGGATAGAGGAGCTTTTTGCGCTCCATGATCTCGTAGTGGAAGTAGCTCACATAGTCCTGCGTCTTCGCAAAGCGGATGATCGGGTGGTTCGGCTCGTACGTCTGCAGCACGACGCGGCCCGGGAGATTGTCGCGCCCGGCACGTCCCGCTACCTGCGTCAAAAGCTGGAACGTGCGTTCCGGCGCGCGGTAGTCGGGCAGGTTCAGCGTCGTGTCCGCGGCGACCACGCCGACCAAAGTAACGTTCGGGAAGTCGTGACCCTTTGCGATCATCTGCGTGCCGATCAGCACCTGCGCCTCCCCGCGGTGGAATGCGGAAAGAAGCTTTTCATAGCTGCCCTTTTCGCGCATCGTGTCGGTATCCATGCGCAGCGTCCTGACGGCGGGGAAGAGCCGATGCACGGCTTCCTCGACCTGCTCCGTGCCGACGCCGAATTGCTTGATGAACGGCTTTTTGCAGCTCGGACACTCCTTCGGAAGCGGCTTTACCGCGCCGCAGTAGTGACAGCGCGTGCGCGATTCCGTCTTGTGATACGTCATCGAGATGTCGCAGTTGTCGCACTTTAAGACGAAGCCGCAGCTTCGGCAGCTTACAAACGTCGCGTAGCCGCGGCGGTTGATAAACAGCATCACCTGCTGTCCCATGCCGAGACATTCGGAAAGGCGCTCCGCGAGCTTGTCGGAAAAGATGCTGTTGTTGCCCATCAAGAGCTCGTCGCGCATGTTTACGATCTCGACGGTCGGAAGCGGACGCCCCGCGACGCGGTCGGGAAGCTCCAAGAGCCGGTACTTTCCCGAAAGCGCCCTCGAATAGCTCATCAGCGACGGGGTCGCGCTGCCGAGCACGAGCGCGCCGCCCGTTTCGCGGACGCGCTTTGCTGCGATCTCGCCCGCAAGGTAACGCGGCGTGGATTCGCTCTGATAGCTCGATTCGTGTTCCTCGTCAATGATGACAAGTCCGAGATCGTCGACCGGCGCAAAGATCGCGCTTCGCGCGCCGATCACGATCTCCGAAAGCCCCAGACGGATGCGCCGCCATTCATCGAAGCGCTCGCCCGGGGAAAGCCGGCTGTGCAGCACCGCGATCCGATCGCCGAAGCGGTCCGTAAACCGCCCGACGGTCTGCGGGGTCAGCGAGATCTCCGGCACGAGCACGATCGCCTTGCGCCCGATGGCAAGGCAGTCCTCGATCGCTTTTAAGTATACCTCGGTCTTGCCGCTGCCGGTCACGCCGTGCAGCAAAAGAACGTCGCCCTTTCGCTGTTCGACGGCGGCGCGGATCGCGTCCGCAGCATTTGCCTGCGCCTCGGTGAGCGTATAAGCGGGCTTATGGATCACGACCCTGCCGGGACGGCGAAAGACCGTTTCGCTCTGTTCGATCAGAAACCCGCGGTGAATAAGCGCATTGACCGACGCCGTGCAGTTCGGATAGAACGCGTTGAGATCGGGGATCGAAGCCTCCGCGCCGATCTTTGCGACAAGCTCCAGAATGCGCTTTTGCGACGGCGCTTTCGAAAGCGCAAGGAACGCGGCGTCTAAATCGAGCCCGTCGGCAAGCTTGACCGTGCGAACCTTTTTCTCCTTCACGCGCATGCCGCGCATCTGCGCCGGGATCATCAGACGAAGCGCGTCCACAAAAAGGCAATGGTACGCGTCCTTCATCCATTCCGCAAGCGCGATCTGTTCCGCCGTAAGGACGGGGTAGCGCTCGATGATCCGCGCGATCTCCTTGATGTTCGGATAATCCGCGGTCTCTTTGAGCGCGACGACAAAGCCCTCCTTGGTGTGGTTTCCCTGTCCGAACGGCACCAGCACGTGGTGTCCGAGCGCGACGGGAAGCGCCTCGGGGATGCGGTACGTGAACCTTCTGTCCACTGCGGTATGGGCGATGTCAACGATCACTTCTGCAAACATGCGTGTTTATAAAAATATGCCCGTTACGCGAACGCAACGGGCGGAAAAGATCCTTTCAGACCTCTTTCGGTGCGTTCAGAACCAGTTTGTCGTGATAGAGCTCGTCCACAGCCATGGAAACAGGCTTGTTCGTGCCGAGCTTCTCCGGCTCATCCTGAAGCTGACGTGCGCGTGCGGCAACGGCGGTCACCAGCATATAGCGGCAGCCTGCCTTTTCGACCAGCTCGTTCAGAGAAGGATAATTCATCATACGGTTTCGCCTCCTGTAAGTTTCATAATCAAATTTGTATTCCGCTCGGTGCGCAAAAGCTCCGAGGTTAAGATCGCTTCCATCTCGCCGACGGCTTCTTCCACGACG
This sequence comes from uncultured Clostridia bacterium, assembly GCA_937915925.1. Lineage (GTDB taxonomy): Bacteria > Bacillota > Clostridia > Christensenellales > CAG-138 > UBA3792. The sequence continues at coordinate 6,441 of CALGGM010000173.1, forward strand.
TCGTTGATGACCATGTAGTCGTATTTCGGGAGCATTTTCAGCTCCTCAAGCGCCGTTGCGGTGCGCACGTCGATCGACTCCTGCGTTTCGGTGCCGCGCCCCACAAGCCTCTCCTTTAGAATCTTCAGGGACGGGGGAGCGATGAACACCAGCACCGCGTCGGGGCAGGCTTCCCTGACCTTCATGGCGCCCTGCACGTCGATCTCCAAGATGACGTGGTTGCCCTTTTCCCGCTCGCTCTCCACGAACGATTTCGGCGTGCCGTAGTAGTTCATGCCGAATACTTGCATGTATTCCAGGAACGCGTTCTCCCCGATCATGCGGTCGAACTCCTCCTTCGTTTTGAAGAAGTAGTGGACCCCGTCGATCTCGCCGGGACGCGGCGCGCGCGTCGTTGCCGAAACCGACATTTTGATCTCGGGGTGCTTCGCCATCAAAGCGGCGTTCACCGTACCTTTGCCGACGCCGGCGGGACCGGACACGACAAGCAGCAGACCTTTTCTCAACCTTGCCATAAAAACTCCTTATCCTTCCGCGCTGTATTCGGCGTTGAGCCGACGCGCGATGGTTTCCGTCTGCAGGGCAGAAAGCACGACGTGTCCGCTGTCCATGACAAGGACCGCACGGGTTTTTCTGCCGCAGCTTGCGTCGATCAGGATGCGGCGGTCGCGCGCGTCCTGCACAAGCCGCTTCACTGGCGCGGAGTCCGGACTGACGACGGCGACGATGCGGGAGGCGGAAACGATGTTTCCGAACCCGATCGAAACGAGAGAGGAACCGTCCGCCATGGCTTACTCCACGTTCTGGATCTGCTCGCGCAGCTTCTCAATCTCCGCCTTGCAGGCAAGCACGGATTTCGTGAGCGCGGCGTCGTTCGCCTTGCTGCCGATCGTGTTGCACTCGCGGTTCATTTCCTGCACGATAAAGTCCATATTCCGTCCGACCGGCTCCGCCGCGTCAAGATACGTCCGGAACTGCGCGATATGGCTCTTTAAACGCACAAGCTCCTCGTCGATGCAGCAGCGGTCCGCAAACAGCGCGACCTCGGTCGCAAGCCGCGTGCGGTCGATCTCGGTATCGGACAGCACGGATTCGATGCGCTCGTTGAGCTTCTTGCGATAATCCTCCGCAACATACGGCGCGCGGGCAAGGATCTCCTCGCGGTACGCCGCCATCGCGTCGACGCCGAGGGTCAGAGCCGCCTTCAAACGCTCGCCCTCCGCAATGCGCATTTCGATCAACGCGTCCAGAGCGCGGTCCGTCGCTTCCTTTGCAAGCGCGATCAGCGCGTCGGCGTCCTCGTCGGCGGGAACGATCTCGGTCACGTCGGGAAGACGGAGGACGTTCGAAAGCGTCAGATCGTCCGTAAGATTTAGGGAGGCGTTTGCAGCGTGCGCGGCCTGAACATATGCCGAAAGCAGCGTCTCATCGACCCGAACGGTCTTTGCGTCGCTTCTTGTGTTGCGATAGTTTACGAATACGTCAACGTGTCCGCGCGAAAGCCTTTCGCCGATTGCGCCGCGCACCGCGTCCTCGATGCACGAGAGCACGCGGGGAAGCCGCAGCGATACGTCCAAAAAGCGATGGTTCACGCTTTTCAGCTCCACGGTCAGCTCGCGTCCGTTTTCGGCGGCTGTGCCTTTTCCGTATCCGGTCATGCTTTTCATAGGTCGATCCTCCACAAATGTGAATTATACCATATTCCGGTCACAAAACACAAGACCGGAACTCATTTTTCAAAAGATTTTCGGTTCAAAAGAGCCGGTACAGCTCGTCCGCGCCCGGCGGATCGAGCGGCGTTCCGTCCGAAAGGAAGAATCCGCCCTCCGTAATGCGCCCGATCTCGGAAGCCGATATGCCCGCTTTTTGCAGCGCTTCCACGGTTTCGGCGCCGTTCTCACATGCGATCAAGAGCGATCCGCTTGCCATCAGCCGGTACGGGTCGACGCCGGTCACCTTTGCGATCGCATCCGTTTCGGGAAGGATCGGGATCAAAGCCTTGTCCACGACCGCCCCGAGATGCGCCTGCGCCGCAAGCTCCCACACCGCGCCGAGAACGCCGCCCTCGGTCACGTCGTGCATGGCGTGCGCTCCGTGCTGCATGGCGATCCGGCTTTCCGGCACCACGGACAGATACGAGGAAAGCGCCTGCGCCTTTTCGACCGTCTCGCGCGGAAGCGAAGAAACGAGATTCTTTCGATCCGTCGCGATCAGCATGGTCCCCTCCAGACCTGCCCATTTGGTCATCACGATCGCGTCGCCGACCTTTGCACCGGTCAGCGTCTTATGCCGAGGGGTCCTTGCAAGCACGGTCGTGCAGGTGGTGACCCGCGTCACCGCGTCGGTCACCTCGGTGTGTCCGCCCACGACGTCCACGCCCGCAAGCAGCGCCGCCGCTTCAAGATCCTTTGCGATCATTTCGACGGTCTGCTCGGTCTCGGACGGGGGAAGGAGAAGGGTGACAAGGAGCGCCACCGGATCCGCGCCGCCCGCCGCCGCGTCGTTGCAGTTCACATGCACGGACAGCGCGCCGATGTGCTGTGCATCCGCACTGGTGATGGGATCGCAGCTTGTTACGATCAGATCGCCGTCAAAATCGAGCGTCGCGCAGTCCATGCCGATGCGCGGCGCGCCGAACGATTCACTGCGCGTCTTTGTAAACCGGCTTAAGATCAGCCGTTCCAAGGTATCGTTATCTAACTTTCCGAGCTTCATAATCCGATCCGTTTCAAAAATGCCGCTTCGTCCAGCATCGGAATGCCGAGCGCCTGCGCCTTGTCCGCCTTGCTGCCCGCGTTTTCGCCGACCACGACGAACGCGGTCTTTTTCGATACGCTGCCTGCCGCCTTGCCGCCGTTACGCTCGACGAGCGATTCCGCGTCGCGGCGCGAGAGTGTCGGAAGCGTTCCCGTAATGACCACGGTGAGCCCAGAAAGAGGCAGGGGACCGTTATCCGATTTCTGTGCTTCCTCGGGCTGTACGCCGAGCTCCAAAAGCCGGTCGACCTGATCCGCGATGCGCGTATCGGCAAAGAACGTTACGATGTCGTTTGCCACGACGTCGCCGACGTCCTCGATCGCGGAAAGCTCCTCCTGCGTCGCATGCCGCACCGCGTCGAGCGTGCCGAAGTGCCGCGCAAGATCCTTTGCGGTCTTCGTGCCGACGTTCGGAATACCGAGCGCATAGAGAAACGCCGACAGCGGACGGTGCTTGCTCGCTTCCAAAGCGTCCAAAAGGTTCTGCGCCTTCTTTTCGCCGAAGCGGTCGAGCGCAGAAAGCTGCTCATGCGAAAGCGTGTACAGCTCCGGGATCGTGCTGATGCCGAACGCGTCGATCAGCTGTTCCGCGGTCTTGCCCGCAAACGTGTCGATGTCCATCGCGTCGCGCGAGGCGTAGTGCGAAAGCCGCGCCGCGATCTGCGGACGGCAGGAAAGCGAGTTTGTACAGTAGAGGTGCGCGCCGCGCATCTCGACGTGCGCGCCGCACTGCGGACAGACGGCGGGCTTTTCGACGGGACGCTCCGGCACGTCGCCCGGCACCGCGCCGAGGATCTCCGGAATGACGTCGTTGCTTCTGCGGATGAACACGCGCGAGCCGATCCCGACGCGCTTTCTCTGCACGTCGTCCCAGTTGTTCAGCGTCGCCTTCTTCACGGTCACGCCGGAGAACTCCACGGGTTCGATATGCGCAAGCGGCGTGAGCTTGCCGGTCCTGCCGACCTCCCACGTCACGTCCTCGACCGTCGCGGTCAGCTCCTCGGCGGCAAACTTATACGCCATCGCCCAGCGCGGGAACTTCTCCGTCGCGCCCAAGCGCTCGCGCAGCGCAAAGTCGGTGACCTTCACGACCATGCCGTCGATCAGAAAATCGAGCGTATCGCGCCGCTGTTCGGCAAGGTCGATCTCGTGCATGATCTCGTCTGGCGTTTTCAGCCAACGCACAAACGGGCAGACGGGGAAGCCGTTTTCCTTCAAGAACTCCAGCATCTCCTTTTGGTTATGCAGCTCCTTGCCCTCGATAAAGCCGACGTTGTAGCAGAACACGTCAAGCTTTCTCGCCGCGGTCACGGCGGGGTCGAGGTTCCGTAACGCGCCCGCCGCGGCGTTTCGCGCGTTTTTCAGCGGTTCCGTCGCCGTGCGGTTATAGGCTTCGAGCACCGAAAGGCGCATGATGCATTCGCCCTGCACCTCCATGCGCCCTTTGAACGGAATCGTCAAGGGAACGGTGCGGATCGTGCGAAGCTGCGGCAGGATCGCTTCGCCCACGGTCCCGTTGCCGCGCGTCGCGCCCTCGGTGAGCACGCCGTTTTCATAGGTCAGATTGACGGTCAGCCCGTCGAACTTGTATTCGAGCGCGAACAGCGGCGGCTCGGGCGACGCCTCGGTCACCTTGCGGATGAAGTCCGTAAGCCCTTCGCGGGTGCGCACCTTGTCAAGGCTCCAGAGCCGTCCGAGATGCGTGTGCTGTGCAAAGCTCTTCAACGGCGCGCCGCCGACCCGATGCGACGGGCTGTCCGGCGTGACGACGCCGCTTTCGGCTTCGAGCCTTAAAAGCTCGTCGTAGAGCGCGTCGTATTCCGCGTCGGAAACGACCGGCGCGTCCTGCTCATAGTACGCCTGCGCATATCGGTTCAAAAGCTGTACGAGTTCCTTTTGTCGATCCATCCGATCCATAGCTTACTCCAAAATCTCCAGCGGCGCGAATCCCGCCGCCAGTTTTTTGACCGCTCCGTTGTCGAAGCGGATCTGTACGATCATCGAGGTGCCGCTGCCGTCGAGACCGATGATCTCGCCATCGCCGAAGATCTTATGCCGCACGCGGTTGCCGACCTTGCCGGTGAATGCCTGCGTCTTTTTCGGCGGCTCGGGCTTGGTGCCGACGATCGGCTGCACGGGCGTCTGCGGCTTTTTCGCGATCGGCGCGGAGAAGAACGAGGACACGGATCCGCTGTCCCAACGTCGCGATTCGACCGGACGCCGCTGCGGCTGCGGCTTTTCGGGCATGGCGATCGCGTCGCCCATCTCCTGTAAGAACCGCGAGGGCAGCGCGGGCTCGGTGCGCCCGTACAGGGTGCGCTCCTTTGCATAGGACAGGAACAGCCGCTTTCTTGCGCGGGTCACGCCGACGTAGCAAAGCCGGCGCTCCTCCTCTAATTTATCGTCGTCGTACGCGGACTGGCCGGAGGGGAAGAGCCCTTCCTCCATGCCGCACAGAAATACGTTCGGAAACTCCAGTCCTTTTGCGGCGTGCAGCGTCATGAGGTTCACGCAGCCGTTCGTCTCGTCCACGTTGTCCGCCTGCGAGAACAGGGCGACGTTCGTCAAAAACGCCTGCAGGACGTTTCCGTCGGGCTCGGTGTAGCCCTTTTCAAACTCCTCAATATAGCCCAAAAGCTCCTCGACCGTATCCGCCCGCGCTTCGTAGTTTTCCTTCTTATCATCTTTCAGATACGCGTCGTAGCCGATGCGGTCCAATAGCTCTCTTGTAAAGTCCGCAAGCGGCATCGTGTCGAGCTTTTCATAAAGCTCCTGAAAGAGATTCAGAAACGGCGTGAACTTCGCGGCGGTGCGCGAAGGGAGATCGCCGGGATCGATCACGGCGGACATCAGCGGGATCGCGCGGTTCCTTGCGCTCTCGGCAAGCGCCGCAACGCTCGTCTGTCCGATGCCGCGCGGCGGAAGGTTTACGGTACGCAAAAACGCCTCGTCGTCCGCCGGATTCAGCACGAGCCGAAGGTACGCAAGCACGTCCTTGATCTCGGAACGCGAGAAGAACGATACGCCGCCGTAGACCCGGTAGGGGATCAGGAAGCTTTTCAGCATCATTTCAAGCACGCGGCTTTGCGCATGCGTGCGGTAAAGGATCGCAAAATCGTCGTACCGCGCGCCGCTCCGCACGCCGTTCGCGATGCGCGAGCAGATGTAATACGCCTCGTCGCGCTCGTCGGTCGCCTCGTGGACGTCGATCGGATCGCCGCCCTTTTCCGAGGTCCAGAGCTTCTTTTCCTTGCGTCCCTTGTTGTTGTGGATGACCGCGTTCGCCGCGTCGAGGATGCGCTCGGTCGAGCGGTAGTTCTGTTCGAGACGGATCACCGTGCAGCCCTCGAAGTCCTTTTCGAATTCGAGGATGTTCCGGATGTCCGCGCCGCGCCACGCGTAGATGCTCTGATCGTCGTCGCCGACCACGCAGAGGTTTTTATGCTTTTTCGCGAGCAGATTCACGATGTGATACTGCGCAAGGTTCGTGTCCTGATACTCGTCGACGAGGATATAGCGGAAGCGCTCGCGGTACTTTTCCAGCACCTCGGGATTCTCTTCGAACAGTTTGATCGTACACAGCAGCAGATCGTCGAAGTCGAGCGCGTTTGCGTCTTTTAAGCGCTTCTCATAGAGCTTGAACGCCTCCAGAACCTGCGCGGGCTGTCCCGTCTCGCGCAAAAACGCGAGCGGGGAAAGGGAGTGGTTCTTCGCGTTTGAGAAGATCCCGGCAAGCATGCGCTTTGTAAAGACCTTGTCGTTCAGGTTCATGTCCTTGATGATGTGTCCGATCAGGGACTGCTGATCCTGCTCGTCATAGATAATGAAGGATTTTCCGTAGCCGAGCTTGTCGATCTCCATCGATAGAAGCCTTGCGCAGAAGCCGTGGAACGTCGCGACCCAGATGGCGCGCGCGTCGGTTTCCACGAGCGAATCCACGCGCTCGCGCATTTCCTTCGCCGCCTTGTTCGTAAAGGTCAGCGCAAGGATGCGGTACGGCGGAACGCCCTTTTCCTCGATGAGATACGCGATGCGATGCGTTAAAACGCGCGTCTTGCCGCTGCCTGCGCCGGCAAGGATCAGCAGCGGACCTTCGGTGGTGGTGACCGCCTCTCTTTGCGGCGGGTTCAGTTTGGTTAAATCCATGGTTTCCTCAATTCGCCTGCGGCTTTGACAGGCTGTCCCAAATAAAATTATAGATCGCTTCGTTCGCGCTTTCCCAACGGCTCCGTAACGCCATTGCCTGCTCCTCGCTTGCGGCGGCGAGCGTCACGGAAAGGATCACGCGGTCGGCTTCGGTCAGCAAAAGATGCAGATTTACGCCCGCGTCCGTCTTTTCGATGCGGCTTGTGACCTGCGTTTCGCGGCGGAACTCGGTTCGGTGCGCGTCGAGGTAGTCCGAGATTTTGCGCCGCTCATCTGTAGGGATGCTCTTTTCAAACATCGACAGCGCCTCGCGTCCGAGATCGGTCATCCCGAAGCCCGTTCCGTACGCCTTCGGCACCTCGGTCAAAAGTCCGTCCTCCAAGAGCTCTTCAAGCGCGTCGGTGAACGCGAAGTACTCCATTTCGGAATTCAGGATCGCGGTGCGGTACAGCTGCTCGCGCGTTAAAAGCGCGCCCGCGCCGTCCGAGATGAACAGCAGAAGCAGCTTATTTTTGGTTTCTCCATGCGTAAAATACGGCATTGCATACCTCCATAGATATTGTATTTTACCATACCGCGTCCTTTTCCACAAGGGTCAAATCGCAATATATCGGAGAACTTCGTCCCGATCCTACAAAATGTACAAATATCCTCTTTACAAATGCGAAAACGTGTGTTATGATACCGAAGATCAAACGATCCTTTAATTCGGTACGAGATGCCGGCAAGGTCGAAAACGCAATAGCTGTATTCTGTCTTGCCGTGCACACGGCAAGATTTTTTGTTATCCGGAGGCAGGCATGAGCGAACGCATCCTGGTGGATGAGCAGACGATGAACCGCATGCTGATGCGGCTCTCGCATGAGATCATCGAAAAGAACGAGGGCGCAGAAGAACTGTACCTTGTCGGCATTCGTCGGCGCGGCGTGCCGCTTGCCGAACGGATCAAGGCGAACATCGAATCGATCTCCGACGTTACGGTCACGCTCGGCGCGTTGGACATCACGCTGTACCGTGACGACCTTAAGGAACTCTTTCCCATGCCGCAGGTACACGGAACGAACATCCCGTTCGACGTCACCGGAAAGATCATCGTGCTCGTCGACGACGTTCTGTACACCGGACGCACCGCGCGCGCCGCAATGGACGCGCTGATCGAACTCGGCAGACCCGCCGCGATCCGGCTCTGCGTGGCGGTCGACCGCGGACACAGGGAGCTTCCTATCCGCCCCGACTATGTGGGCAAAAATCTTCCTACCTCTCACAGTGAGGTCGTAAAGGTATCCACTGTGGAGATAGACGGCACAGACGGAGTTGCCATTTACTGAATTACCATTCCACCTACCGAAAGCGAGGTATTTATGTCATCTATCCTTATCAGGAATATCCGCGCAGTTGATACTGCACTGGACACCGTAACAGACGTACTCATCAGGGACGGCGTTATCGCAAAGCTTGGAAGCGGTATCACCGAAAGCGCAGAACAGGTCATCGACGGAACAGGTCTTGTACTTATGCCCTCACTGTTCGATATGCACGTTCACTTCCGCGACCCGGGACAGACCCACAAGGAGGATATCCTCACGGGCTGTGCTGCTGCACTGGCAGGCGGCGTTACGGGAGTCCTTGCAATGCCCAATACCAAGCCCCCCTGCGACAGTCCCGAGACTATCCGCTATATCATTGACAAGGCTGAGGGAACAGGCGTTGAGGTCTATCCCGTGGGCTGCATCACAAACGGCATGAGCGGCGACGGTCTCTGCGACTACGAAGCACTCAAGGAAGCAGGCTGCATCTGCATTTCCGATGACGGACGTCCCGTTGAGAATGCGGAGATGATGAGAAAGGCTCTGGAGCTCTCAAAGGAAAACGGGCTTCTTGTGGCTTCACACTGCGAGGACCTGAGCATTATCAACGGCGGTATCATAAACAAGGGCGAGACCTCCGAAAAGCTTGGCGTAAAGGGCATGGACCGCGCCTCCGAGGACTACATCACCGCCCGTGAGATGATACTTGCAGCTTCGGTAGGAGCACATATCCACATCTGCCACGTTTCCACCAAGGGGAGCGTGGATATCATCCGCGAGGCAAAGCGTCTGGGCGTGCAGGTCACCTGCGAGACAGCACCGCATTACTTC
>CALGGM010000174.1 GCA_937915925.1 uncultured Clostridia bacterium
AATAATAGCAGTGCGAATAATCCGTATGCAGCGAAGATCCCAACAACCAGAGATAATCCCCCGGAGAGCGCACAACCAAGCTCTTTTCCAACGACATACCGCGTTACCGTTGTTCTTGGCAGATATGCTTTAATATAACCGGTTTTCACATCGTCCACGAACGATGAGGTATAAGGAATTGCAGCGATAATAGGCGTCACCAACAAGATGATATCGCTCGACAATGCTTTCAGCAGCAATTCTTCATGAAACCCCATAGGACGGTACTGTGTTTCAGAAAAGAACACATCATACATATCTGAAAACGAAGCAAACAGCAGACACAGCAAGCCCCCTCCTGCTGCAAGCAGGAAGGTCTTGCTGAAAATTGCTCGTTTAAAATCAGATAATGAAGACTTCACAATGCTGCCTTAATATCCTATGTTGAGATCAATTGGATTTCCAGTGACAGCGTTTAATGAGACTAATAGCATATTCATCGTCTCGTCATCATCGAATTGATCAGATGCAAACTTTCGTTGCCTAGTACCATAGAAGTTCCAAACTGGTACTAGTAAACCTTCTGTGATATTGTCCTGTTGAATTGTACGCATCAATTCCAAACGCACTTCGGTAACATTCATCGTTAAGTCGCTTCCTTCCGCCTGTGAACTGTATGTATAGCGTAGCATTGTTTCTGTAAGTGGCTCTATTTCTTCAAATGTTAAAAGTTTGCTTGATCTTACTCGACATACCCCAATTGCGAGCGGTGAATCCCACTTCACGCACTGAATCCCTTGATCATCAACAAGAACGGCACACTGTTCATAGCGCCATGTGGGAGTAACTGCATAAGGACCGCCTGTTGAACCATTTATGATTGCAACGGGACAGCCTTCAATGCTGCGATGATAAATAATCGCATAGCACCAATGATCATATCGAACACCAGAATTATTGTATGGGTGTGTATTATAAAGCTCAACTCGATCTGGTTCCATTGTATCGTCAATGGAAAGTATTAATTCATTTGCCGTTACAACTGCTTCTTGAGGAGGCATTGCAAGACCATCCTTTCCGGAAGTTGTAGCTTGTTGGTTGATGGGGATCGTATCTTTCCGATATTCCGAATAATTCATATATTCGGATCGTTTGAATAAAAACTGTGCATTTGTGATCGGTGGTCTTCCATTCTTCTCATAATAATTATCATTAATCAAACGAAACATCATGCCGTTTCCGCCTGTCGCATCTATGCCAAGAATATGATAGACATCTGTATCAGATCGACGTACAATATCTCTAATCTCTGACGTCACCGGAGTATAAACCCAATCATCTGGTGCTTTTTGATAAAGCGATTGGTAGTATTTGATATTATCCTGTGCAATTTGCACATTTTCATCATAGTATTCGTCGTGTTCTAATCTCTCAATCCGATCCATTTCGTTTTGAATCAACATAGCAAGATGCGATTTAGGCAGCATAGAATCGTCTGTTTGACTTTCATACATCTCTTGATCGCCAACTAACCGTGTCCAAAAGATATCTACCTGTTCTTGCGTAAATGATACAGTCTTGATTTCATAAATTGGAAATGCATCACATTTAGGGATAATAACAGGCGCGCTGGCTCTAATATGGAAATTAGCAGTATCAGTGCTTTTTTTCCAAATATAAGGCGCCTGAACCTGGTCTGATATAGTGCTGTTTTCGTCGATTGGATGCTGAGCATCTTCAATCATTTGGGATTCATCCTTCATATGTACAATTTCTTGTTCGGGCGTAGGAACGCAGGCAAAGAGAGAGAATACTAATATCAGCAATAATGATATATGAGCTAGTGCTTTTTTCATATTATGGATCTCCTTTTTTTATTAACTATGTATGTTGTGAAAACAATTATAATCAAAATCGCCAGATCAATTATTCGCTTTACCGAAGATAGTTGATTAGATGCTGGATTTAGAGGACTATCCGGGATTAGCCAAAGCAGATAATTGGATAAACTCCAGCTAAATGGCAAATATGATGTTAGACTGAAACTTGGCACCAAAATTGCCAATGTCGCATCATTGGATATTTCATATAGGTTCATAGATAAACATGCAAAACATCCTGCGACTATTGAAGTGTAAAGAATGTAAATAGCAACAAATCCCACATTCGAACGAGATAATAACGCAGAGAAAGACCCTCCATAAGGAATGCTAATTGTGGGGGATATTGGGCTGATAATAATAGAAATCCCTAAAACTGTTATTTCAAAGCAAAACATAGTTATAAATGCCGAAATAAACGATGCGGTTAGTCTTTTATTTATCTCGTCTGCGTAGTTTTTGTTTTTTTCAATGATAGTAAACTGCAAACAACCTATGACTAGTGAATTCAGTATCTCGCAAGTTGGACATCTTTCAATAAAGCTCAACCTAAAAACATTAATCCATCCAATTTTAGATAGAGGAGCTCCGTAATCGACCTGATAAGTATTAATTGCAGAAAAAAAGGAAACTACAACAAGTAAAGGAACAAATAGCCAATACCTCCAGTTCTTATAAAACGGAAGAAGTGTTGTCTTATTGTCTTTATGTTTACATCCAATCTTGTGAATAAAGACTAATAGAATACATATCAAAACTATCCAATATGTGAATGAAATGATGAATGAGACTCTAGGAGAACCGTCCACATTAGGAGCATATGCTTCTGTATAAAAGATCCGCGTATGCTCTATCGGCGTAATAAACAATGGCTTGCTAATTTTAAATGTATAGTAAAACTGCCAATCAAATAGGAAAAAGACGAAGGGCAGAACAATTGCTAAAGCATGTTTTTTTCCTGCGTTGCAGATATAGATAACTAACAGCGTCCATGTAATACGGCAAATTATTAGAATAGCTGAAATGATCACCGCTGCTATTGGAGTTATCTTTGCAATGGATAGTTCGTTTTCATAAGACCATTCATTAATAAGGATATTCGGAATGCTATTTGTTTGAATTGCAGATACAATAAAAACAATCAGATGAAAAGCAATGACCAAAATGGCAGATTTTAATAGTGCTTTTGATAGTGCTTTGATCGGAGTTTTTTCGGCTTTATCATAACCAAAGTTTCCTTCAACTAACAAGACTATCCATAACCATGCATAGCCAATCAATTCGGGCCGATTATTGATTAATACTTGAATTTCATAATATGTAGTATTGTATCCAATTTCTAAGCAAGCCAAATCTATTCCAATACATGCGATACCTATAGATAACACTATATATATACACCAACGGATCAGTTTCATTTACATCCTCCATATACAGAATCTGTAAAACATAGCCTAAATGTCTACTATATGTTACATATTCCTTCGAGTTGAAGAATTCTTATGATTGTTTTGCAAAATCGATTCTGTTACCCCATTTATTGGGGTAACAGAATCGGATTGTCCACAAGTATTTTATTCACTCCAATTAATGGTTCTGGGAGTTCCGATTGTACTGTCCGGATCATAGTTAGAATCAAGAGGATCTTTGGTAGGATGATACAGGAAAAAAGCACCTGTCGCATGAATTGCATACTTAGGGCTACTATTGTTAATGATCTTTGCATATGCTTTTCCTGTATATGATGATGTAGATCTTACGCCATAATTGTTAAGATAATCTGTCACGATTGACAAGGATCTCTCTAAACCAACGGCATGTGTTCCTACATAAAACTGTACGTTTGCCGCAGGTGTTCCTGAATTGCTAGATGAGTATGCAATAGAAAATAAACATACTTCAAGCGTTGTATCGTACTGTTTGTTGAATTTATGAGTTGAAAAGTTGTTTGAACAAGTACCATCAAAAACATATCCATCTGCATAAGCGATTGGAACAGATGCTAAAAGAAGTGCGACAACGAGAAGACAGACAAATACCTTTTTCATAATAATGACCTCCTATATTCATTTTTTCGTAGAAAAGCGTTTACATAACTAACACTGAATAATGTGTTAATTCTCTCCGTCCAAACAAACAGAATGCATGTGGCTGGCATTGAATTACAAGGTGTATACAATCATTGGAATCCCCTTCTTTCTTTTGTATATAAGAATGATAGATTTGGTTGCTTCATTACTCACTTTGGGCAATACAGAGCTTTTCTATGATAAAAGCTCTGCTAAATCGAAAATGACTGAGAAAACTCCGTTGTGGATTCTACATAGTTTCCATTGGAATCATATACGCGTACATACGTTTTGCAACGGTAAGTGCCAGAAGTTAATCCGGACTTGGTCTTACTTAAAACAACGCCAGTAACACCACTTCCAGATTTGCTCCAGTTAGCAATGTTATTCCAAGTATTTCCACTTTTCTTTTGCAATGATAGCGTTACATACAGTTTATATTCAGAGGAGTTTGCAAATGCGGTTGCCTTACATTTTGCGGTGTTATTCGTAATGATCAAAGATGCGGATACTTGGCTTAGTCCGATGAATCTTTCTTCGATCAAGCTTTCTGAACTCTTGTAGCTTCTTTCTTCTGCGACAGAAACAGAAATGGATGAAAATATCAGCAACAATGACAGAAAAAGAATGACAGCTTTTTTCATATATAACCTCCTGCTTCTTTTATTACCTATATCGACACAGGAGACAAATATGCAACAACTAATATTGAATTATTGTAAGCTATTAGCATTTTTTGTATGTACCGTTTTATCAATATTCCCATCGAGAACGATCATCACTTCATTTAAAGTCCAAACAACACTTTTCATTTCTTTGTAACCAGCTCTGCCTGTTCTCCGTTAGCAAACCTATGTTTATTGCTATAGCAATGTCTCATTGACTGCTTTGTTATAGTAGCTGATAAAACGGGTGAGCCACATTGTGACTTACCCGTTAATAAGACGGTTATATTTCTCTCGGCAAATAAGTTCTAATTAATGATCTCATAAACAGAATATTGTTCGATATCTGGCGAAACTATTTTGATGAAAACTGTCCCCGGGGTTTCTTCGCTGTAATAAATTTCACTACCGATAGGACAATTGTTCGAGCAAAAGTTTTCATTAATCATAGGTTCGCTTTGGGAAACAATCTTTATAATTGTTCCGATCCTTTCTACTCCACTTGGAAGTTCAGAGACGACTTTACTCGTTTCGCCATAAAGAGTATCATTAACAAAAACCATCGGGCGGTAATCCGATAATTGGTTAATAGCATCCCTACTTGATTTACAGCTACAAAGCATTAATGCTGCGATTAAAGAAACCAAAATTAGCTTTGTTTTCATATCGATCAATCCCAGTCATACATGGTAGCAGACCATAAATATCTTGCAGTACCTGATGAATTAACATAAGTATTGTCACTAGTGTATATGCGTTCAAATTGTGTGTACCAAGGATTCCAAATAGAATAGTAGGAATTTCCACTGTAGTCATTATAACCTCTGCACACAAAAGCGTGACATTTTTTTGCGCCAGTATTAAGATTGTCACAAATAAAGGCGACAGGATTATCAGCTTTTATTTCGTTAACGATTTGCGAATATGTCCTTCTTGATGCAGTATATACCGGGTCTATGTTATAGGTGTTTGCAAATTCGTCTGCTTTCGTAGTGCTCAAGGATTCGCTGTTCAATTGAGTTTGAGTAAGACCTGGATATGCCCATTCCATAACAGATTGAGCACTAATTGTACTAATACCATTTCCGGTTTTATAGCGCATAATCGAGGCTGTTACATATGCCATACACCACGGCTGGGAGCCTTGCGTTTCGGCATAACCAATTTGAAGATACTTTGACGTAGGATTACTACGAGTGTTGATTTGATTAACTGTAATGCCTTCTGTAATATCTGTAATGTGTGTCGACGCACAAGTTACAGAAGATGCAAGAATTGCCTTGATAGTTGTTTTGTTTCCAGACGGATCAGAAAGTATGGGGTAGATATCAAAACCTATTAATGCGTAAATATCATCATAATTCCCTGAAATTAATTTTACAGGGTTCTCCGGCGTTGTAAGTGAAGAAATCCGTTCGAAACCTTCAATAATTTCTTTGTTTTCACTAAAAATGCCTGTATAACGACCATCAATTTCAAAAGCGCGGTACGTGCCAACAATTTTGCGATTATAATAAATAAGACAATAATACAAATCAAATGAAGGATTAAACAGCTTAAAGGGCTTACTTACCAAAATCTTTTGGGTATCGTAAAGGTCATTTGTAATACCAGCAATTGATTCTTGGATATGATCATAAACGCCTTTAGGAACCTCCTCACTCATGACATAGAAGCTTTCAACGGAGGATTGCCATGAAGCCGTGCTAGCATATGCAACAGTTCCTGTACTCAAGAAAACAGCGAGTATAAGCAGTAATGCTATTATTCTTTTCATTGTATTTACCTCCATGATATTTGCTGTTATATAAAATTACACGTTAGGACAATATTTATATACGCAACTGTATGTCTTTCTGCATGGAATGCATCTCTATGTATGTCTGTTGTGTTGCTGGTTAACCATCTCCTTATTGTGTACATTCGTTCTTCATTTAGTTGACGAGGATTAAGTACAATACAGATTGTGCACTCGTAGCGCTACTATTGTTCGGGCGCTATGTGGATCTGTGTGCGCGGAGACTTATCCTCTGTTGGATTTGAAATGCTGAAGTCCCGATTTACACCTCCTCAAGTGCTATATTAAAAAGGCTCAAAGACGTGGATGCTCGATTAATCCGATGAATCTTTCCACAATAAAGTTTGTTGACCGGTTGCTTTGGCCACCTTCTGCTATAGAAATCGAAAAAGGTGGAATTATTAGTAACAATACTAGCAGAATGGCGTTTGCTTATTCATATTATAACCTCCTATATTTTCTTTTACCTATATCGACGCAGGAGGCAAATGCGCAACAGCTAATCTGTTGAATTATTGTATATTATTAGCAATTCTTATGAGTTCCGTTTTATCGATATTCCCATCGAGAACGATCATCACTTCATCTAAAGTCCAAACGATACTTGTTATTCCTTTTTTTGCAACCAGCTCTGCCTGTTCTCCGTTAACAAACACTTGTTCTTTGCTGTCGGCATTTTCTGAATCGATTTGCAACACACCATATGGGCCGATCACATTAATGCGAAAGAATTGACTATTTTCGTTCTCATATACAAGTGAATAGCCTGTTTCATCGTATTCTTCGACCTCTAAAGAAAAGCCCTCTGGAACATAGCCGAGCATATAACGCTTAACTTCGGGATTCGGTACCTTTTCATAATCTGAAAGGTAATACTTAGTATGAGTTGGGAACACCTTTCCGATCAGTTCGGTGATCCATTTGCGTCCCGCTTCGGTCGTGGAAGGAATCATGACGAGCAGAATGATAACAGAAGCAACCGCGATTGCAACTTTCTTGACTGTAGGCGTATACCAATGTCGCTCCTTAGAGGGCTTCTTCTTGTTTTTGATAGCAGCGAAAAAACGGGCGCGCGCTTCCGGTGATGCCTTTTCACACGGTTCCGCGTTATCCGCATCAATAAGCTCTTGTCCATCTCGCTGTGCCGCAAGAAGTACGGCAGCCTTAAGTTTTTCTTCTTTATTCTTCATCTATTCTGCCTTCACATAACTCACAGATTTTTCTTCTTGCCCGCGTCAAGTATTGTCTCACACTTGCTTTCCCGATCCCAAGCTCTTTTGCAATCTCGCCATCTGTCAGGCTTAATATGTATTTTGCCTCGATTACATATCGGTAATGGTCGGGCAGTTTGCGAATCGCTTCGGACAATTCCTCGACAGACAGGTTCTCAATCGCTTCTTCTTCCGTGTTCGCAATTGTGCTCGAAACAGAAACGAAACTATTGTCATCATCAAGACTGCCGGAGAGATGCTTCTTTCGGACATTCTGCTCTTTGAAGTAATCATAGCATCGTCTCTTAATACTTATATCGAGAATATGGCGTAATGTGCAACAGTCCATTTGTCGGAACTTCTGGATATGCTTAACAACGTACAGAAAAACATCCTGTACGAGATCCTCCGGGACCTGATTGTTCTGCGTAATCGCAGCAGCTTTTTTGCACAGTCGAACGTAATGTGCGTCAAACAACTGCTCAAGAAAAGCTCGATCGTCTTCTGATTCAATTGTCTGGAGTATCAAAAGAAACATAGTGCTCGCCTCATGATCGTTATTGTCATTTTACAAGTTTGTTGTCGTTTGTCAATGGTGTGATGATAATAACTATGACTTTTGATCACAGTCGCCTATTACTTATAAACACCGCTATTCGACAAAATGTCCATTGATAATAATATATTATCGGCATTGATGGATTGTAATTCGATTTCAGGTGTTATTATATAGAGTGATAAAAGATGGGATATAATCTTTATTCATTCATAAAGATAGATATCAACTATTTGCAGAGGAAAAATGAACAATAACAAAAGAAGGGCGGGGATATTCATTTATGGCAAATCGAATTCAAAAGCTAATTTATAACTTATCGGTGCTATCACCTATGCTGATAGTCTTTTCTGTAGTGTGGCTATTAAAGAATAAGAGTTGGAGCATTCCAATCGTTTGTTGTTCAATTGCTATCGCGTTAGCTGTAAGTATGCTGTTATTCTTTTTTTATGGCAAAAAGAACCTTGAAAAAACTGAAATACGAACATCAAAGATTTCAACAAACGATAAGTGGTTATTTGTTTTTATAATTTCTTACCTTATCCCGATCGTTTCTTTATTAATCAAAAGCGATCTCGCATTGGTCATTGGAATAGCAGCAGGGGTAGTTAGTATCATATTGTTTGCTCATGTTATCGATGGAATTCCAAATCCTATCCTTCTATTACTGGGATACCATTTTTATATAGTTGAAGCAGAGAATGGAGTTTCGAATTATGTGGTGGTAAGCAGAAGAAAAATTCGAAATAAACAGAATTTGACAGTTGTAAAAAGAGTTTTCGAGTATTTATTAGTTGATACGGGGGTATAAGTATGTTTCAGAATAGTTCGGTATTTGTTTTAGCGGGGGGAATCAATGACAATAAGGTATTCCGAATTGATGTAGACTCAGATACGCAAACATCCATTTGTAAGTCGTTTTCTGATGCTGTAACTCAATTAACATCCGGTAAAGAACGCATTGCATTTGACGGAAGCTATAAGCCGGATGAAAATGAATACTTGTTCATTGAGAACTATCAAATCTCAGATGATATTATGAATGCAATCAGAGACCCGTTAGGAGTAGACACCTACAAGAAACAAGCAAGCCAATTTCCTGAGATTAAAGCTATATTTGTAGGAGAACGAACAGAAAAAAACGGCTCAGAACAGTTTTCCGCTGCATTTCAAAGGTTTAGAAAGGAGCAATATATCTCTAACAAACACTTTAATTTGTTTTATGACAATAATACATTCTTTAGACAGAAGGATGATGGTATAAGCATTTCTGACAGCATAGATTGTTTCTATATAAACGGTGAGTTGCAATTTGGATCTTTCTATTTTGCCAGACAGATTTTTGATTTGAACGGGTTTTATCGTTCTGCGACTGATGGTGAAGTGTCATTATTCGTCAAGAATACTAATGTCCTTATTGAAGACAAGGAATCGTTTACCGCTATGGCGGATTCATGGGTGCGTCGCAAAATTGCAATGATTAATGATTCGAAAGTTCTAGAGAAATACTCTGCTAAGGAGATAGCACAAAGAGCATCAGATGTCGGAGTTACTATCTCTACAAAAAAGAATAGAATTGTATTACCTTGCGACAAAAAACAAATGAAGGTAGTTCTTGGATTTTTGGACGAAGAGGCATATCGTGGGCCGTTTTCTCAAACTACATATTTGGCAAATTCCAAACGGAAACTGTCGGCGGACTAATACATCATTTATTAGGGTTAGAGGTTATTTATGTCAATTGGAAAAAAACGAACAGAGTCACACATCATTGGAGAAACGGGGATAGATATTCTAAAGCAGCATCTTCCAGCTGAATGGGTTATACGCGAATACCATCCTGATTATGGAATAGATTTAGCTGTAGAGATTTTTACAAGAGGTGAAAAATGCGTAACAAAGGGGGCGCATCTGTTTATTCAGGTGAAAACGAGTTATCAATTTGATCGACACATACAAAGTATACCAAATCGCTCAAATGTGGAAATACCGGCGCGCCCTGTAGAGGATAAGAAATATAAAATGGAGGTTATTAAGTATACGCTTGATACCGATTTTCTTTATACTGTTGAGCGCATGGGAAGTGGTGTACCTGTATTATTATGTCTCGTTGAAATAAAGACCAAAGAGGTATTTTTTGTATGTCTTTCTGATTATATTGAAAAAATACTTGTAAATGAGCGAGACTATACTTTACAAAAAACTAAGATCGTTTATATTCCGACTGAAAACATTATAAATGAAAGCAATTTGGACATACTTGAATGGTATGCAAAAAGGCCAAGGTTTTATGCACTGTTCAATAAAATACATTATCAGAATAGTGAACTTGAGTATGTTAGCCAATATGACATTTCAAAATACATTGAACACTTTATACGCATTATCAGGCGGTTTGACGTATGGGAAGAACCTTTGTTTATTCCATGGATGGAACAGATAGACGAAGAAATCAACTATTATCTTAAACACGGTATTACTCAGCATGAAGACGATATTGTGAAAAATAGACAAGAAAGTGGCGAAGATGTGGATGCAGAAATCTGGGAGGCCACCTGCTGCGATTGTAATAAAGAAGTCTCTTTCCGTGAAGCTCAAAGAGTTCAAGGATTGCATCGTCTCTGGAAGGAATTATCTGAATTGGGGAATTTCTTTGAAGATGTCTATAAGGAAGCTTTTTTACCAACAGCACAATGGAATGCGCTAAAGTAGTGCTTTCTAAATGCTTTGGGAGAATCGCTTATTGAATGGTTTTCTAATGCTCTACTATAGACAAGACATATCCGTTGACTTGAATCGGAAGGCAAAACAGATCGCCCCCAAGCACCTTGTTTAGTGCTTGAGGGCGATTATCAGTATATGGTTATCGTACAAGTGACAACATATTTTTTAGGGGCATGACCGGTATAGTAGAATGGGTAGCAAGTTGTAAGTACTATATGTTTACCGGACAGCGCTGGAATGCGAAGATCCTCGTCGCTTTCGAGAATCTCCATTGATTCTATTACATAGGTGTAGACAGAGTCATCCGGCATGGTGACGGTGATGGTATCTCCATAAGTCACGTCCTTTAGGATCTGCAGATGATTCCGGTTGCGGTGACCGTAAACGACACAGACACCTTCTTCGCCGGGCGAAGCAGACGTGTTCAGCCAACCGGGGGTCTTTTCGAGTGTCGCTTCATCGACAGACGGTGCAATCGTGATATTCTTCCCGTGGATAGTCAAAACAAAAGCTGCTCCGTGCGGGACAGATACTCCGGGGGCATGCGTCTGCTGCGGTGAATGTGTTTGTTGCGGGACAGGAATGGATGTTACCTCCGGTATAAACGGTTCGTCGGTTGGCTGCACGATTCCAGGTGTCGGAGCCGGAATCGGCGTGTTTGTTTCAAGCGGGATGATGATCTCAACAATATCTGTTACGATCGTCGGTTCCGGAGATATGGCAGGCGCAACCGTTTCAATCGGCTTTTCAGCAAGGAGTGTGATCTTATCACCGATCAGGAATGGAAGCACCAGAATTGCGATCGCGAGAATCGCAAGGATAATGATGTGTTTCTTCATGGGTTTTCCTTTCGCTTATTGGTACGGTCTTCCGAACATAATGATCGGATAATTCTTTGTCTGCCATAGGTCGCGCACGACGACGCAGCCTTTGCTGCTGGATGCTTCGACGACCTTTCCGTCACCGACATAGATGCCGACATGGTGAATCTCTTTCCAACGGTGGCAACCCTCGCATTTTTTGTTAACCCAAAAGACAAGATCGCCGGGTTCCAGTTCCGACCATGCGACAAGCAATCCTCGGTCATAACAGTATTTCGCCTGTCCTGCGGCGTTGGTGTACATGTGATCGCCGAGCTCCGGATCGACCTCATGGATTGCCCAATATGCGAGACCGGAGCAGTCGAACTTCGAGCTGCCTTTTGCACCCCAAACATAGGGGCAGCCGAGCTTTGTCAGCGCTGCACGAACGACGTCAGCGCCTTTACTGTTGGATGGCAGGTGGCTGATAATCTCCGTATAGTCCGCACCGCCGAGCAGATCGACACCGATCAGCGCGGCATAGTATTTGGTGTATGCCGGGGACATCATCTCCTCCAGAAGCTGCATCTGCGATTCGTCGAAGTGATAGTATTCCGCAGCTTCCCGATAGGTCATAGACTGCTGATGCACATTGACGATCAACTGCGTGACCGTTTCCGGCTCTGGTGTGTTGCCGTCCTCGTCGGGTGTCGGTGTTGGCGCATTCTCCGGGACTACTTCGTGAAGCTCGTAGGTGAAGCCGACCATGTTCATTACTGAGAACACGTCCCTCAATCGTTGTTCGCATTCGTCGTCCGGGACAAGAATAATAATGGGATTCTCACCCGTAGTGGACAGAACCGAGTAAACAGCGAGCACGTCGATCCAGTTGTTGACCGTAGCGGAATCGCCGTCGTTGTTGTCCCCTCTGTAGACGACCTCAAACTCATCGTGATCGATCTCTTTCTCGAACTTCTTGATCCGTTTATCAATCGCATCCTTGTAAGATTGATCAATTCTTGTAATGATCTCGGTCATGGTCGGGCCTTCCGTAGATGCTTCATTTGACCAAAAGAGCCCGAAGCATACGCAGATAATTGCTGCGACAAGGGCAATGACAAGAATAATGACGACAGCAACCCAACCGCCAGCCGCGATTGCGGCGACAAGCGCCTTTGTTGCGGCAATGATCGCTTTCACAGCGGCTTGAATTGCTTTTGCGGTCATTTCTGCCGCCTTTTCTGCGGCTTTTGCCGCTTTGACGGCAGCTTCTTTCGCAACCTTTGCAGCTTTCTCAGCCGTTTTTGCAGCTTTCTCGCCGACCTTTTCCGCTGTTTTTACAGATTTCTCGGCGGTTTTGACGGATCGCTCGGCAGTCTTAACCGTCTTTTCGGTTGTCTTTACCGTTTTCTCGGTTGTTTTAACGGTTCCTTTCGCGCCTTGTTTGACCGATGAAACAGATCTTTGACCTGCAGCATTCGTCTTCTGTGCTGGACGCTGATCGGAACGGAACAGTCGTTGATTGTTCTCGACGGAGTGCGATTGCTGCTCCGTCTGTTGAAGCGCATGATGATCTCCTCCTTTTTGCGTAGTGCGTTCGTACTGCGGTTTTATTGCAGTATCGTAATTCGTCGACGCAGAGCCATCCGGCAGATGCTCATACGCCTTTTCCTTTGGTTCGATTCGCTGATTCTGCAAGATCTCTGCTTTCTGCTGCGGAGTAATCTCTTGCGGCGCAGGGCGAGAAGAGCAAAAAGATAACTCATCCGGCTGTTTCGGTTCAGGCTGATTATGACGCTGTAGCACATCGGCTTTTTCTTTCGGCGTGATCTCATGACCGGAGGTATCGTAGTGTGGCTCGGATTGAACCGAAGGATTGTTTGTCGGCTGATGCAATTCAGCCATCTGCAGTTGATCATGTCTCTGTGGCTCTGTTCTCGACTGTTCCCGCCCATGGGATTCGGTTCGAGGTTGGTTTTGCTCCAAACGTTCCGTCTCTTTCTGTTCGCGCTTATTCTCCAGATCTTCCACCTTGTCACGGATCTTGTCTTCAACCTTTTCCTTGACTTTCTTCACTGCTTTCTTCGTGCCGGAATAGGCGACGGATGCGGCTTCAACGGTGTACTGCTCGGATTTCTGCGTCGCGTAATCGGATTCGGATTGGTAACGTTCGTCCGCAGGTATGGTCTGCTCATCTACCTTGCGATAGCCGGTTTTCATGTGCCGCGGAAGCTTGCGGGAAGCATCTGCCGCCTTTGGAGCTTTCATGTGTTGACGTTCTTTGACTTTTTTCTTTTCCATGTTTCCCTCCAAAAGAAGAGGGAGCGGAAGCCCGCTCCCATACTCTTATGCCTCAATCGTTTCCTTCGGCTTGGTCGTCATGACCTTGTAAAGCTTCGTATCCTTTGGGAAATGATTCTCGAACGGTACGATGTTCCCAGCGCATTTCAGAAGTCCCTTGCCGGCGTCAGCATTGGTCACATACGAAAGCTGCGTTTCCGAGATACCGAGAAGCTTTGCAAGCTCGATTCGATCCGTCGCCGCCTGATTCAAAAGCGTGATGAACTCACTGTTTGCAAGCATTGTCCGTGCGGTGTGCGACTGCAGAAGATCCTCAATGTTCTGCGAAATACCCGTGTAGCAGGCGTTGTGTTTCCGCGCGCGCTTCCATTGTTCGAAAAGGAAGTTGGAACTGTATTCGTTGGCAAAGAGCAGGTAGATCTCATCAATGAACACATAGGTCGGACGACCTTTCTTCTTGTTCCGTACGATTCGATTGTAGATGGAATCGAGAACAACTAGCATACCGACCGTCTTCAACGCCTTGCCGAGATCGCGGATGTCGTAACAGATCAGACTGCTTTCCGTATTGACATTGGTGGGCTTTGCGAAGGTATCGAGAGAACCGTCCGTAAACAGCTCGATCGCAAGAGCGACGTCCTTTGCTTCCGGTTCGGGCTGTTTCAGAAGCTCCTTGTGGAAGTCTTTGAGCGTCGGTACCTTGCCGGTGCAGCCGCGCTTGATAAACGGACGGTACACGATCTGCGTACAGCGGTCGATCAGCGATTTCTCCTTTGCAGAGAGTTTTCCGGAACCGACAAGCTGCTCACAGAGCGAAAGGATAAACTCGCTCTTCAACAATACCGGGTTCTCGGAATCTGCGTATTCAGATTCCATATCCATTGCATTGATGTGATTCTTGGAATCGGCAGCGATATTGATCACTTCGCCGCCGAGCGCACGGACGAGCCGATTGTATTCGCGTTCCGGATCGATGATAATGACATCCCCCTGATTCCGTAGAACAAGCTGGATGATCTCGTCCTTTGCGAAGAAGGATTTACCGGAACCGGACACACCGAGTACAAACCCGTTACCGTTCAACAGCGAACTTCGATTGACAAACAGCAGATTCTTACTGATCGCGTTCTGCCCGCAGTAGATGCCTTCAGGGTGATTGATCTCCTGTGCCTGAAACGGCATAAAGACCGCTGCGGATTCTGTTGTCAGCGTTCGCAGAGCATTGATTTTCCGAAGCCCATACGGAAGCGTGGTATTCAGCCCGTCAAGCTGCTGATACTTCAGCGTCTGAAACTGACAGATATGCTTTCGCGCAACGGAGAGCAGCGCTTCCGTGTCGGTGTCCAACTGCTTCTTACTGTCCGCTACATGAACGAGCGTGACGGTCACAAACATCATCCTTTGATCTCTTGATGTGAGATCGTCCAAGAACTCTTTGGATTCCTTGCGCTGCTGTTCGAGGTCATACGGAACGACTGCGGAAAAGTTGTTGTTCTTGTTCTGTTTACGCTGCCAGTTTGTGATCTCGGTTTCCGTACCGAGCAGCTTGCGCTCGACCTCCTTGACCGCTTCATCCGTGGGGATCGGGATAATGTCGATCGACAGCATGAGGTTGCGGTTGATGTCGCAAAGCTCGGATACCATGGAATCCTTGAGAAACGACGGGAATTCCTGCAGGTACAGAACGCGCGCATACTTCTTGCCGATCCTGATATGATCGCTCTTGACTGTCATACTATCGGGACAGATGGCGTCCGTAAACGAGTGTCCGCGCTTCATGAGATCCTTCATATCGAAATGGTAACTATCCTCCCGTCCGATCCGGAAGAAGTCGTGAAAGACGCGCATCCGATCCACAACATCAATTTCATACAGCTTCGAGGATAGCCCGGCAAAGCGGGAAGCAAGCTCGGTATAGACGCGGGAGAAGAAGGTCTTCGCCTCCTCGTAGGACTTCTTGATCACGGATACCGTGATGTACTTCTCCTGCAGGATGCCGTTGCCACGGATCGCGGCATCCATGATCATGCTGTTGTATTCGTCACGGTATTCGTCCAGACCGTCGTCTGCGTGTGGGATCAGATTCCTTGCAAAACTGCTTTTCGTCATGCGCCGGTTGTTGATCGTGATCTTGGTGGTCGCACCGATCTCCAGCGCGTTCAGCAGCTCGCAGTATGCCAGAAACATGGCAAGCTGATCGTCCCGCGCCGCAACAGAGTAGTTGACGTCCGTGAATCGGAACGTGCGCGAGAACTTGTTTCCGACCTGAAAGGTTCCATCCTTCCAGATCTTTTTGATCGGGATAGTATCCTGTACAGAAGAAGGAACCTTAAACGGTTCCTTCTCAGACTTCAGTATTTGATTGAGCGTTTTAATCAACGCGCAGCACCTCCTTTAGTTTTCCGCTTGACAGGACCGAGGCATATAGGTTCGTGGGCTTTGAGGTCAGTTGCTTCGGCATGAGAAACTCGGATTGGATATACGCCTTGATAAACTGTTCGGCGGTCATGCCATGGTATTTCACAAAGCCGAGGATCGCAAAGGGGAACGCTGCAACGACGCACAGCCAACTGACGGTTTCCGTGCCGAGCACGTTCCGAAGTCCGAAATACACGCCGATTGCAACGCCAACCGCCAGCACCGCGAAAATGAACTGGCGCAGCGACAAGCCCATGAAGATCGACTCCTGATAGTCGCGGATTTCTTTGTTGATTTTGATTTCCAATGTGGTCTCCTTTCATAGATTATTAGAACCCGATCATTTCCTTGACCACGCGATCGCTCATCTTGACCGCGCCGACAAGGACAAGGAAGTTGAAGATCAGTTGGAACAGGAACGCCCATACAACCGTTGTCGCATCTCCACTCGTATTGATCGGCGGGTTCTCCGTCAGCACCGAATAGACGATACAGGCAAGAATAATAATGACACCCTGCAGGCATACCCCGGCATATGACTTCAAGAACTGACGTCCCACCTGGGATGTTCCTTCGCCTGCAAACGACGCAAGCGGGATCGGCGCGACAGCGGTGTACATGAAGATCTTAAAGATGCGCGAGTAAACCGTGAGGATCATAACGAATGAAAGCACCGTTACAAGAAGCGCACCGATCAGCGCTATGATCCACAGCGGAATGCTGTCGAGAAAGGAGCACTGGTTGATCTTCTGCACGATCGCATCCGGCAGCGTGATTCCGGTCGTCAGAACACCTCCGGCATGAGCGGAGATGTTGTTGAGAATTCCGTGCCCGATCTTGAAGATGCCGGTCAGAATGTCCATGCTGTAGCCGACCACGGCTTTTGCAATGGCAAAGCGGATAAACAGCTTCAGCGCGACCTCCGGACGCTTGATCTCCGAAAAGTTGGTGGTTGTTTTCACCACGCCGACGATAAAGAACAGAACGAGCAGCGCATACGCGATGGCCTTTAGTCCGCCTTGAATGTTGGCGATTGCGCTCCACACAGCGCCGCCGCGGATGTTCTGCGGAGAGGTGGTCAGAAGTGTCCAGATGGTTTGCATGGCGTCCGACCAAAAGTTGAGGGTGTAGTTCAGAATGTCTATGATCCAGTTACCGGATGACTGCAAAAGCGTCACCTCCTTTTCGACAGGGCAGGCAAAATGTCTGCCCTGTCGTTATGAAATCAACCGGTGATCAGGGACAGGATTTCTTTCGTAAAGGTAATGACGATACCGCCGGCAATCGTCAGCATACCGTTTGCTCTCTGCGACGGATCGTGCGACTTCAAGCTGAGACCGAGCTGCAGAATGCCGAAGCCGAGCAGGATGATACCGATTGCCCGGATAAAGCCGAAGATAAAGTCGCTGAGGTTATTGACAACCTTAATCGGGTCATCGTCCGCGAATGCTGTGGTCGCAAAAGAAAGGGTCAGTACGATTGCACAGAAGATGCAAAAGATCATGCGGGTTCGTTTGGACATTTTCATATAGTGGTTTCCTCCGTTTCGTTTTCATCGAGTAAAATGTATTGTTCAGCGTTATCGAAGTTAAAAGCTTCGCTAAACGGGATATAGGAATAGGACTGTCCTTTGTGAATGTACGGGGGATAGCCGCCGTTGACAGTCATGTGAATGTTCGGATGGTGATTGAGATCATACTTATCATCCATCACCGCGGGAAATCCGCGAATAAAGAGAAGCGCTTTGCTGTTGTCCAGCAAACGTACTTCGTCAGGCGTCATGAGCTCTCGCCCGGTCGTCTGCATATTTGTCGAGTAACTGCCGCTCTTGCCCTTCGTCTGTCCATGGGTGCGTGTGTCGATTGTCTCCTTGCCGAGCAGCTTTGAGATGTACTCATGGGTGCTTTGTTCATTGCCGCCGAGATAGAGCAACGTGTCGCAGTTGCCGGTGATTGTCTCCCAACCGTGCTCCTTATAGAGCCCTTTCAACTGGGCAAGGTTCTGCACAATGATTGTTGCACTGATCTCACGGGAGCGCATGGTCGCAAGGGATTTGTCGAACTCCTCCGGCAGAGATACGTTGGCAAACTCGTCGAGGATCATCCGCACATGAATCGGAAGCCGTCCGTGATACACATGGTCGGCTTGGTAGTAGAGCTCCTGAATGATCTGCGTGTAGAGCATACCGACGAGATAGGACAGGGACGTATCGTTGTCGGGAATGACGGCAAAAATCGCCGTTTTCTGTTTTCCGAGTTCGCTGATGCCCATATCGTCATGGTCGGTGATCGAACAGATCTGATCCATGTTGAATGCCGCCAATCTTACCGCCAAAGAGATGTTGATGCTTTTTGCCGTTTTACCTGCTGCCTGCTTATAGATCCGATACTGTTTTACAGCGATGTGCATGGGCTGATTATCTCCGAGCTGCTTAAACAGCAGATCGAGCGCTGACACATACGTTTCCTTATCCTCACGAACATCGGCGTAGGAGAGCATCTTCATGATCATGCTGAAGTTCTGTTCTTCCTCCG
>CALGGM010000175.1 GCA_937915925.1 uncultured Clostridia bacterium
ATTAAACTAAAGCATCTTTATCCGGAAATAAAGTATTAAATGTTACATGATACTAGGGGCGTCAGTCGATCTTTCCGAGCTTATGATTAATTCATTAAACGGTCTTCCTCGTTGATTTGGCGAATGACCTTGCAAGGGGCTCCAAAGGCCAAAACGCCGCAAGGAATATCCTTCGTGACGATGATTCCCGCGCCGATGATCGACCCTTTTCCAATCTTTACGCCCGGAAACACAATGACGCCGGAATAGATCTGCACATTATCTTCGATTGTGACGGAGAAAGCCTGCTCATAACACTTTTACTTCGTTACAATAGTTTTGCTTTGTTTTATTCTGAATACCAGAGTTAACAATAGATAGCATTGAAAAGATGGAGCAGATCCCGGATAAATTGATATATTTCGACAATGAACAATAAAAATGTAAAAAAATATGTAGATTTTAATGTTCGTATTGACTGTTGGTAAGGAAGATGTTATTATTACCATGTAAATCCCTATGAATGGAGATCATAATTATGAAAATGGCAGATGTTCGTATTACTAGTATTGATATTCATAACTTTAAAAATGTAATTAGTGGGCATCTTTCCCTCGAAAACACAAGAAAGAATTACAGAGCAAGTATTGTTGGAGTATATGGTCAGAATGGATCAGGGAAATCAGCAATAATAGAGACATTAGATTTACTTCGTTATGTATTGCGTGGGCAACCAATCCCAATTGCGTTTGCTGATTGTATAAATGTAGATTCTTCAGAAGCAACTTTGGCTTTTGAATTTCGAGTTATGTTACCTTCAGGTCCACAAACCGTAACTTATCAGTTTAGCTACAAAAGCATAGTTGATGAATCAAATCAGAATTCTACCATGCAGAATCAAAAAATACAGAGGATCGTTGTATTCAATGAACTTCTGAAATGCCCTATTTTAACCGATAAGCAAATAAAAATGGGGCGGTTGATTGATTCAGATAGCTCGGCTGGCTTTTCGCCTGTGGCCAAAAGAAAACTTTTAACAGGTGTGGATAAAGACAATAATACAGATTTACTGGTAGCTAAAAAGCTAGCAAATGCTTCATCGCGCTCATTTGTTTTCTCAAGGGAATTACTTAGTATGATACGCGGCAATGTGAATAATAGAATGCAAAGCGGATCTTTGTCAGATGAACTTGAATTTTACTATACGATTATTGAAAGTTTAGTACATTTCGGGAATAATTGTTTGTTTGTCGTGAGAACATCTCATACGGGAATGATTAGTTTGAACGCACAACCATTAATGTTTAAGTATGTGGAGGGGCATAATGGATATCAAGGTGTGATAATGTTGCCTCTCGATAACCCAATCGATATTGTTAAGTCAGATAAAACGGTTGTTGAGAAGATTATCGCAAACATGAATATTGTTCTTGAGCAACTTATTCCAGGGTTGACTATTGGAGTAAGAGACTTAGGTACGCAAGTATTACCCAATGGAGAGCAAGGCAATAGGATTCAGTTAATGTCTCATAGAAAGGGAAGAGAACTGCCTCTAAAATATGAGTCAGAAGGTATAAAGAAAATAATCTCAATCCTGCAATTGCTTATAGTAGTTTATAATCAGTCATCTATTACTGTAGCAGTAGATGAACTTGATTCAGGTGTATTTGAATATCTTCTTGGCGAATTGCTTCGAATTATCGCAGAAAAAGGAAAGGGACAATTAGTTTTTACATCTCATAATCTACGTCCCCTTGAAACACTGGATAAAGGGTTTGTTGCTTTTACCACTACAAATCCAAACCATCGTTACGTTCGCATGGTAAATGTTAAGGATACAAATAACTTAAGAGATTTTTACTATCGTGACATTATGCTCGGAGAGCAAGACGAAGAATTATATGAACCTACCCATAATGCAGAGATCTCATTTGCATTTAGAGAGGCTGGTGAACATTTTGACGCGTAAAAAGATTGTCTTTGTTATAGTAGAAGGCCCATCTGACGATGAAGCATTAGGGATATTATTGGAGAAGTTGTTTGAGAACAACAAGGTTTTTGTCCACATTACACATGGAGATATTACCTCTGAGCCCGGAATAGATCCAGCAAAGATTTTGGCTAAGGTTGGAGAAATGGTAAAATGGTATGCAAAATCTAACCATTTGACCAGCCTTCATTTTCAAAGAATTATTCATATTGTAGATATGGATGGGGCATATATCCCCGATCAATCTATCGTTGAGGATATTTCTGCTGAAAAGCCCATCTATTCATTAACGGAAATACGAACAGCAAATGTTAACGGAATAAAGCAGCGAAACGACACTAAAAGACTATGCCTTAACCGTTTATCAATTGCTAGTGAATCCTGGGGAATTCCTTATCAAGTTTACTATATGTCTTGCAGTCTGGATCATGTTCTCTATAATAAGCAAAACTCATCTAATGAAGAAAAAGAACATGATGCTATACAATTTGTCAAAAAGTATAGAAATGATTTGGACGGTTTTATAGCGTATATCTCAAAATCTTGTTTCTCTGTTCAGTCGAATTATATCGATTCGTGGAATTATATCAAACAGAATCTTCATTCACTTGAACGGCACACAAATTTGGGGCTTTGCTTTGATGAAACTATAACCATCAATCCGTAGTTGTTTCAATAAAAAGATTCTTGGAGAAAGAGTTATGTTTAACGGGGTAATACTAAATGGGGTAATTGATAGGGCTGTTGATATCGGTGTAAATGTTGGCGTTCAACATTTCGAAAAGCAAATCGAACAACGTGTCGAAATAAATCAACTGCACAATAGCATGAATGATTATATGAAACGACAAAAGGCGCTGTTTGAAAAATGCACCCTTGATGAGGAATATGATTACGAAGGATTGCTTGCATTTATCGATAGCAATTGCTTGGAGGATATCAGTAATTGTGTTTTTCAAGCCAAAGCAAGAGATCGAAAAAAAGCAAGAGAAGAGCTTTTTCGTAAAGGCATTTCATCCGCAAAAGCAAATAAGGCAGAATCAAAAAGAATAGTTGTTAAAATCCTTAGTACACTGATTGATCTTGTTAGAGAGTTCTATATAGACAAGGTGGATAAAAAACTTTGGCTGGTTGCTGCTACGATTACAGACACAGTTGTCGATAGAATCGAGGATGGTAAAGAAGAAGTATTAGCTGAACTTAAAAGAATCCAAGAACCAATCAATATTACAGCATGTATAGACTTGGCAAACAACGATCCTGAGAAGTTTAAGAAAACAGTTGTAAACTTGAAGACGGCGATGAACGAACTTCATCCCCTAAAACCGGATTACGGATATGATTTGAATATGCGAAGCGTGCCATTAACTCCGGAAGCAGAGGATAGGTATCCGCAAAGAATACAATTATGCGGAGTATTCAAAAATCAAAATAATACGGTACCTGGCATGGATCCTTTTGAGTATGCCGACAGACATCAATTATCTTTAGAGATATTGGTTCTGGACGCAAAGAAGTTTTTAGGTGAAATTGAAGATCCATATCAAGATGAGGCAAAAGCAATGATTGGACGGACAATCATTCGCACGCCTAAAGAATTCCCACCAGCTATCCCTTGTTGCATCATGGTGAATAATGAAATGCTGATCAAGTATGTGAAGCTTAGAACGGAAGAGATTTTAGATGATGGTACATATGTGATTAGTAATAAGGAACAGGAAAAAGCGGAGATTGATATTAGAATACAAATCAACCCGAATCGAAAAGACGATAGGTTAATCAAACTGAATTTTAATACTCGCCCAAATATCTCAAATCGAGAGTTTTTGAATTTCCATCTGTACATGAAAGCTGTATCAAATAGATGCAAGATTGAAATACTTGATTTAGAAGAGCAGAAGACTTTCATTGCAGGGCATATGAATCCAGGGATTTATAAATCATCTTTTGCGACATTAGATGATGACATTGATTTTCTCTCTAGAATATGCACGATTGAAGATTATAGCAAACAAGAAGTGCAGTTACCTGAGATGATAAGACAGAGTGATTTTGCACAGGTTGTATATGTTACAGACCTCATAAAGAAAAAGCGATACTATCATAATTGGGAAGCACAAGAGTTTTACGGTCCATTAAGTGATGAAGTGCGTAGCTTTCTAATTGAATATGGAAAGGATCGTTTTACATTAAACGCTGCATCCATTTGTGAGTTTGAACTATATGGAGTTCATATTGAAATCCCAATACTCCGCGTATATGAGAACGTTGTGATTAAAGATGTTGATAGAATCATAAAACGACTTGAATTAACAGAGGATGGCGAACAATTTTCTTTAACGCTTGCTGCATCTGAAGAAACTGTTGTTTACGACCAATTTCGCGAGGAAACTAGCATCGAGTGATAAATGAAAACTAGGCTAAGGCTATTATTTATGAGGTCGTTTTGTTATTCTCCGCATCGTCGATTCGCCCAACGATTTTTGCCCGTATCAGCGATCCACTGAACTGTTCAAAGACAACAAAGGAATTTGGAATTTTGGGCTTCCACTTCTTCTCGAAGGATTCCGTACCCCATCGCGCACTGAAATTGCAGACCGGGAACAAAACCCATTCCGTGTCGGGCTGACGGTTTGCATAGATGTAGCACAGCACCGCTTCTGTTACTTCCCGCACCCGCTTGGAAAGATACTCTTCTTGCAGACGCTGCATCAGAACGGAAGGGAGGGTGACCTTCTCATTGGATAACGGTCCGGCATCGAGCGCAGCAGCGAGAATGTCATCGAAGCGTAGCGTCCACGCGCCCTTTGTGTTTGTCTGGAAGATCGGTACTTGAAACTGGCGCACTTTCTGTGACCAACGCGTACCGAACCCTCGTGACAGCCCGTTAATCAGCGCGTGCGTCTCTTCGCTGAACAGTTCGTCCTCATCATTGCGAATCATTTTCACAAGGTGCTGGAAATGCCGAATCAGCCAACCGCTGCCGGACTTTGTAACAAGCTCCGGAAACTCATCATGCAATTCAGGAAAACAAACGCGCGGTTCCCGCTTTGACGCGGTGGAAAAGCTGCACCATGCAAGTAATGCACGGCGTGCATACTCGATTCGCGTATAGGGATCGCCGGATGCGATTTCGCCGGTTTCGGTATGGAACAGGTATCGCCTCGCAATCAGCGTCAGAATGCGTCCGAAGCCGATCATCTTTTTGAACATTCCGAAGTGAAACCCACTCATATAGCGATGATCCTGCGGATCGTCGCATTCATAGTCCGGGAAATGCAGGTATTGCATACATTCCTGCCATTCTGTCATCATCTTTGAAACAGCCCCCTTTCCGCCTTTTCTTCCGTGCAGCAAAGCGATTTCACCACGCCGGGATATACCTCTAAGGCAAACCTTCGCTTTCCGAGCGCGATTGCCGCCATAACAGCTTCTTCCGACGTAAGATTATCCGTCATATATTCCCGCATCTTGGAGGAAACAACTTCCCGACAATTCCGAAGGATTTGCGCCTGCGGATTGCGGGAGTCCTTGCATCCGATCAGCATCCGTTTTTGCAGATCGGAATCCTTTTTGCGAATCAGGTGATCGCTCGCATCTTCGCTTCGATGCAGTCGTACAAGATCGACAAGCACATCGCCCAAGACGCGGAAGCCGCTGTTGCGAAAATCGCAGAACAAGTCCTCATATCGCTTCGCACCGACGCCGAGCAGGGGATAGAGCTGTTCGAGAAACAACGGTCGATCCTCTTTTGCCGTAAACTGCCACTGTTGGGATTGTACCAATTCCAATGCGGCACGGATATGCGCGCTGCTGAATGAGTTGACCGCTTCATATAGCTTGATCGGATCGTACAGCTCTTCCTGCCCACGGGAGGTCAAAATTCTCTGTATATCGGATAGATGCGAGTAGTCCTTTGCACTGTAATACCGAATGCGACAGCGCGTCTGTGCCGTTTCGTATGCGGCAATCACTTTCTTCATACGAACAATCGCTTTCGGATCAATCTGTGTTTCCCAGCCCGGTTCCCGTGCGAAAGAAAACAATTCGGAATCGGTTGCCGGTTCCGGAAAATGCGGCGGTGTCTGCTCCTTCAGCATCCACGCGCAGTATGGCAATCGTTCGAGATTCGAGGTTACCCGTTTCCATTCTGGCTTATAAAAGAACTCAGTCAACGCTTCTTTCGGCGTGGGATCATACCAGTGTCGTTTTTCAAGGCGTTCCAGCTTATCCTTGTATTGCAGAAACAAGCTTTTCACATGGCTCTGATCGTTGAGATACACATCTAGATTCGGCTTGACGCCGGTTTTTGCGGAGTCGATCTCCAATCCTGTCAGGATTGCAAGCGTTTCCGTCTCTTCACGGCATTTTTGCTTCTGATCGGACGTTGCGTTTTCGTTATACGCGGCGATGCCGCGGCGGAGAGCCGCATTGCTGATCTGTCCGATCCGCTGCGAAAACGTATTTTTGACCGTCAAGAAACGCATCAGCCAGTCATTTGCATCCGCTTCCGTTCCTTGTGCTGCCGGGATATGCAGCACGGGCAGATCGTTGCTGTCCGGAATGTGCTTTAGGATCAGCGGCTCGGCGATCGTCTTCACATAATCACCGTCGTAATCCGCGCCGCCCAATCGTTCGGGAATCAGCGAACGCGAATCTACCATTACCACATCACCGAGATGCGAAAGATACTTCTTCCGGTATTTCCCGATCTTCTTCAGCGGGAATGCCGTTACCTCCTCGTTTCGGGCGATATGCGGGCTGCGGAGCAGCAGATACTTTGACTGTTCCGGATAGTGGGAAAGCGGCGCATACATTGTATTTTCCGACAGGAACTCCTTTGAAAGCGCTGTATACGCCTTGCCTTCGCCGGCAGATGTTTTTATGATCTCAGCAAGGAGCCGCATCAGATCGTCAGAAAGATAGCGGTTATCGCCGGTGACGAGCAGATGCCCCAAACTGTATTCCTGCCGAATATGCTCTGCACGCGCTGTAAGCGCCTTGGTAAACATCGGTTCTCCCATAAAACGTGGGTTTGCACGAATCAGCATAGCCCGCTGCCGCTGCGGTGACACAAGCGATAAATATTCATTATCCGCATCTTCGGATAGATACTCGCGCTGCCCGTCAGGAGCGGCAAGCAAATTGTAATAGGAGAGTTCGGTCTGCTTCGTCAGCCATGAACGCGGATCGTCGGCAGGGGAGTGAACCCAACCAAACGGCAAATCGCGCGGCCGGAACTCCTCGGCGGTTAACGAGAGCGTATTCAAAAACTGATAGTTCAGCTCTACCGTAGGCGTGGGCTTTACCTTGTATTGCCCGGAGATATACAACGCGTGGCGGTAGGCACGGCAGCGTACAAAGTATTCCTTCCACGATACACCTGCTTCTTTCATCCACCCGAGCCCTTTGCACATGCTCTCAGTCAAAATAATCTCCACTTCATCGACCGGGTGACGTTCGCCCCACAGATCGACGATCTCGGTCACGCGCAGTTCGCGGAACAGCTTTTTGAAATCTACTTCATGCAGAACACCCTTGATATACGGCAGACGAATCTGAAACGAGTGATGGTCATGCACGGGATCAAGCCAATCTGCAACCTCTTTCGACAGCAGCCCTTCGCCGTCGTACTCCTTGACTTCGATGTTCATGTTCTGTTCAATTCGCGAATAGGTGCGAAAAGGCAGATCGGTACCGTCGTCTTTCACGGTGATCGCTTGTACATTCCGAACAGCATAGGTCGGATTCGGAATGACTACTATATGCCGATCGGAAAGCAAGGATGGGTGCTCACGGCGTATCCCGCTGGTGAACATTAGCCCGTTATATGCATAAAGTTTGGCAAGTTTGCAGTTGCCGATGTGCATACCAAGCTGTATGCGTTCCTTTAATGGTTCGTACAGATCAGCGCGGATAAACGACAGCACACTGTCCTTACTCATGCTCGAAGAACGCTCAAAGGCAATGTAACGGTGCCATCCGCTTCCGAGATCCATTCTGAACCCTTCCGGGCGGAACAGACATTGCGCCGCATCCTGCAGTTCAATCGCTTTCGCGGTCAATTTCCGGTTGAAGATGCCTTCAAAGTCCAGAAACACAATCACATCTGAAAGGCAGTTTTCGGTATAGGAAACACCGAGCAGAAATTGCAGCTGATCGAACAACGCACATTCGTCCTGCTGTGTCATTTCCATATAATATGCATCCTGCGGGCGGTTACAATCGAACGAACACTCTCGCCCATCATGATACACTTCGCTTGCCGTAATCACATGGATTGCGGAGATTTTCGGAATCCAATACTTTCGCATTTCCGATATCCTTTCTGATCAATGCTTCCCAGTCAATACTATTCTAAAACAATATCTATCCAATAAAAAGGACTTGTGCATGAAAAATCTGAAAACATATTTTGCACGTGCAATCGGCTGTTATGTTGACGGATTCAATGCTATGTAAACTACTCCCACCATTTTGGCACCGCGGGGTGGTTTCAGAAAAGAAATCAGAAAGGAGATGGTGCTTATCGGCACAAAAACGTATCGCACTGCTAGCAGGAAGGGAACACAATCGCTTCAGCCGTAAGACGGCAAATCACAAAACAATAGGAGGTATACAAATGAAGCGGACAAAGGACAACACCATCATCATCGGGATCGACCACGGCTACGGCAACATGAAAACCGCCAACCGCTGCTTTCCCACCGGAATCCTTGCATACGATTCCGAACCGTTGTTTACCAGGAATCTTTTGGTTTTTGAGAACAAGTATTATCTGATCGGCGAGGGTCACAAGGAATTTCTCGGCAATAAGGTCTTGGATCAGGATTATTACATCCTGACACTTGCCGCCATCGCGGAGGAGCTTTCCACGGAGAGGATCACGGAAGCGGAGGTGTTTATTGCGGCCGGTCTGCCACTGACATGGACTTCCGGCGGTAAGGATGCGTTCGTGGCCTATCTTACAAAGAATCCGGAAGTCGAGTTCACCTATAACGGCAAGCACTATCATATCCGGATCGTCGGCGCGGCGGTTTACCCGCAGGGCTATGCTGCGGTTGCATCTGCGATCTCCAAGATGAACGGCATCAATCTGATCTGTGATATCGGCAACGGGACTATGAATCTGCTGTATATCGTAAACGGTCAGCCGCAGGCAGGGAAGATGTTCACCGAAAAGTACGGAACTTATCAATGCACGCTTATGGTGCGGGAGCAGTATCTCCAGAAGACGCAGCGGGAAATCCCGGATGCGATCATCGAGCAGGTGATCCGTACCGGAGATGCGGACATCGATGCATCGGATCTGAAATTGATCAAGTCAATCGTCAGGGCGTACACGGACGGGATTTTCCGAAGACTGCGGGAACACGGATACGATGAGAATACCATGCGGCTGATCGTGACCGGAGGCGGCGGGTGTCTGATCGAGCATTTTGCGACGATTACCAAAGCAATGCGAAAAGCGGGGCGGATCGTCCGGCAAGGCGATATCTGCGCCGCAGCCAAGGGTTATGAGCTGATGGCGGAAGCAGCAAAGTGACATGAAAGAATATCGTATCAATATCCGTTTCAATCCGGAGAATGAAAAGGACCGGATGATCGTTGCATATTTGAATGGGTTGCGCGAGACACAAAACGTCTCGCGCAATTCGTTTATTATCCAAGCGATCTATGAAAGGATCGTGGAGGGCGATCGGGACGCCGCGCTGGTCGAACAGATCCGAGCCGTGCTTAAAGAAGAGCTCTCGAAGGTCAGCTTCGCTGCAGCGTCGGATGAGCCGGACGAGCCGGAAACAGACTTTTCCCTTGAGGTCACAGAGGAGGACTTGGAGAAAAGCAAGGGGTTATTGCGCTCCGGACTGGAGGCGTTCGGATGATGCCAAATCGGACGATTTTCGGTGCCGTTTCCGAAGGCGCGATCCGAACGCGGTGCCGAAACGGTGCCATGCAAAATGTGCGCCAAAGTATTCGGTTTTAAGGATTTTAGAATGGTTTACAGAGGAACAATCGACAAAGAATGGCAGCCTGCGGCGATGGGCATACGGGTCCCGTTGTCGCAGACTCTTTTTTGTGTCGCAGAGGTTAGCAAGCAGGACATTTGTGTTCCACGCAAATGTCGGGAAAGCCGCTGCGCCCTGCTCACCGGCTTTCTTCTTAGGTGGCTGCCCGCCCCCTAAAACCCCCGGGATAGCGACGCTGCTTCACTCTGCGACCGAACTTTACCCGAAGATAAATACAGAAAAGGAGGAATCAAATGCAAAACAACAAACCGAAGCCACGCGACGAAACCCATATTTCACTGCGTGTGACAAAGAAACAACGAGAGAAGATTGACGCTGCCGCGCGAAGGTGCGGCATATTGCCAAGCGAGTACATCCGCCAAAGAGCGTTGGGCTATGCACCGAAACAGATGCTGCCCGACGCTTTCTTTGTATGCTGTGAACATCTTGACCGCTTGCAGTACCCGCCGTATTCCGCGGCAGTCAACGCTGCGGCGCTGGAGGTCGTCAATCAATTGAACGTAATCCTGCAAAGAGCGATCAAGGGATTGGATCGGGAGGATACCGAATGGCAACGACCGGATTCTGGCCCGTAAGGGGCACTCTCAAGAAAGTGCTGGACTACGCCGATAACCCGGATAAGACGACCGATCGAGAATATCTGGATAACGATCTCTATGACGCTCTGCGCTATACCGAGAACGACGATAAGACCGATGAACGCAAATACGTTTCCGGGGTGAATTGTACTGCCGCAAACGCTTACCACGAAATGCTCCTTGTCAAGAAGAAATACGGTGAGCGCGGCAAAGTCGTTGCCTATCATGGGTATCAATCGTTCAAGACGGATGAGCTGACGCCGGAGCAATGTCATACGATCGGGATTGAGACGGCGAAGCGGATGTGGGGCAAGGACTATCAAGTCCTTGTCACCACACACCTCAATACGGATAATCTGCATAACCATTTTGTCGTCAATTCCGTATCGTTCCGGGATGGCAAGAAATTCCGCAACAGCATCGAGCAGCATTACGATCTGCGTGAGATTTCGGATGCGATCTGCAAGGAACATGGACTGTCCGTATTGGATAATACAGCGTTTTCTCGTGAACAATCCAAAGGCGCATATTGGCGAGAACAGCGCGGGCAGCCGACGCACCGGACGCAATTGAAACAGGACGTCGAATACTGTCTGAAATACAGCACGGATTGGCCGACATTCATACAGCAGTTGGAAGCCAAGGGCTACACGTTTGATTACACCCGCTTTTCGGTCAAGGCGGAAAACTGGCAACGTGGGATTCGCCTCAATCGGCTTGGATTTACAGACGATGTAATGTACAAGCGTTGGGATCGGAACGAAGCGGATCCGGACTTCCGGTACAAGTACCAGAATCATAAGCCGCGCATCAGCGACAGCGCCGTGCTGATCACAACGGTCGTGGAAATGAAACACTATAAGCGGGCGAGAACGCCCTTGAACGTACTCTACCAACAGGACGAATACGAGCGCACGCACCCACCAAAGCAGCCACGCTCGGAGATCGACAAGTATTTAGATGGTCTAGTGTATGAGATGAACCATACCAACGATACAGTCACGATCCTTGTCGATGCGATCTTTGCGATTCTGATCGCGCTGATCGACCTTGCAAGCCATTATACCAGAGAGGTAATCCTGTCTGCCGATTTGCGGCACGAATTAAAGGGTATAGCGCAGATCGAATCTGACAGACGGTTTCTGAGGGAGAACAAGCTGCACACGCCGGACGATCTGGACATGGACATTGCGCAAACGGAATCGCAGATCGCCGCATTGGAAACAAAGCGCGGCAAGGCGCGTAATCAGATCCGGCACGAGACCGATCCGACCGTGCTTGCAGAGAACAAGGAACAGCGCGCAGCGATCACTGCAGAGATTACGGCATTGCGAAACCGTGTCAAGCGCGTCAAACGCATTCGCAAGGACGCGTCGCGGCTCCTCGGACTGTTGAGAACGGAGCTGCAGCGCGAGTATGAGCGCAAGCATCCGGTGAAAGAGCAGCAACGGCAGAGGGCGCGTTCGTATGAACAGGAAAGATAATCGAATACAAGCAGGCAATTCTTCCGGCAGGGCTTTCGCTCTGCTTTTTCTTTTGCCTGCGTATCGCACCGCTTCGGCGGGAAGGGAACGAGTATTGAAGAAAGGAGTGATGCTATGAAAAAGAAACAAGACGTCCTGTGGGAACAGTCTGATGAAAAGACAGTTCCTAATGGGAAGAAGCGAAAGAACGAACAGACTGGTTGTCCGGTGGACGGAATACCCGATTATGTCTTTGAATCGCTCGCCCGTTGTGCTTTGCCGATCATTCAGGCGTATTATGAAACCGAAGAAGGCAGAAAAGCATACGAGGAATGGAAAGCAAAGCGATAATTGACAGGAGATATAGCTTTATATTTTTGTTTTTGAACAGGGGCTTACAAAGCATATTCGCCTTGGTAAGCCCTTGCATATTCATCGCATAATGCGGATGTATTACAAAGAGCCTGCCTCTCTTTCGAGAAAGCAGGCTCTCCGCATTTTATATGCTATGCGTCTGGCTCTTTGCTTTTTGTCATCTCAAACCGCAAGACATCGATTTTCACTTCTGTCTTGCATTTCGGACAGTAGAGGGGGAACCGTAGGAGGACGGTATCCTCATATACTTTTGTCCGAGTTTTACCGCCACAGTTCGGGCAGCGTATCCATCTGGAACTGTTAAGTTTTTCCATGTTCTCATCATTTCATCTTCAGAATGCGTGCGAAGCGGGCAATCAAGATAACGGCAATAAGAATAATGATGATTGCGATTGCAACGAGCAGTGAGATCCACCATTGAGAAAGGGTTTGCTGCTCTTCCACCTTTTGCTTCTCACGTTCTTTTTCTTCATCTGTGATTTTGACGGGTTCTGTGATCGTCATTTTAACTGATTGGTATTCGGTTTGTTTCTCGCCATTAACATCCTCGTATGTTATTTCGATATTGCCGTATGTCTCGCCGTATTTCTGTGAGCCGGACAGCGTGGTGACAAATACGGTCATCACCTTGTCCGCGCTTTCCTGCGGAGCAAGGTTGCCTAAAAACGCCGAGGAGGAGATCAGCCCATCACAATTCAGTGAACAGCGAACGTTGAAGATCTGTGAAAACCCGGTGTTGTAGACGCAGACCGGCAGGGTAAAGCTCTCGCCGCTTGTGATCGATTCCGGTAGCCGCACCTCATCATAGCCAAGCGATGCCTTCTGCACAACGGTCAGCGGATAATCCACGCCGTTTTCATAGGAACCGTTGTCGGCAGCGTCCTTGTAAGAGCAACTGAACCGGAAGGAATGCTTGCCTTCCATAGCGCTCGGCAGCGCACGAAGATCGAAGGTCACGGTCGTTGATTCGCCTTTTTTGAGACTTTCGATCGTCTGATGATCCTGAATACCCGTGTACCGGATCGAATCATCCTCCGAAATGTACTGTACCACGACATTCTTTGCGTCGCGCGTGCCGGAGTTTTTTACGGTCAGCGTAACCGTAAACCCATCGCCGCCATTGACCACGTCACTGTATTCGCAATCGACGATTTCAATCTTTGGCTGCGTGATATGGGTCGTGTATTTGCCTTCCTCGGTGTATGCGCCGCCGTATTTATCCTCGTAGGTGATCTGAACGGTCACGACCGCAGCGCCTTCCGTTGCGCCCGGCGCGATCGCGAGATCAAAGTCCGCGTCGAGTTCGCCTTTGACCGGAAGCGCATCAAAGAACTTTGCGTTCAGATCGCCGCTCAGAGTGATCGTGTCCGATTCCGGGATCAGCGATACGCGGATGTTCTTTGCGTCGTAGTTTCCGACATTGCTCATGGAGACGGAAACAGATGCTCTTTCGCCGCCGGATACTTCGGTCGGCGTGATCATGCAGTTCTGGATCAGAATGACCGGCTTTCGTACCGCCGTGGGACCGCCGCCGCCACCGCCGGAGGACGGTGTTTTGCCGCCTGTGATCTGAACCTGCATGGTGAAGGTCTGCTCGGTCGGATCGCCCTGCGGCGTCTTGTACGTTACGTGGAGCATGACCGTATAGGTGCCGTTATAATAGGTGCTCTTCAAAGGCGCGCTAAACTGAATCAGGTATGCGTCCATCTTTCCGGTTTTATTGTCCTTGCCCTGCGTGACATCGTATGTCTTCTCATATACATCGAACTGCAGGTTGGACGGTGCAAACGGTCCGTCAGACGGGAACTCCGGAACGACGCGAATCGTATTACCCAGTGTTTTGCCAAGCAGCGGCATAATGAACTGCACCGAACCGTCCGTTTGTACCGGCATATACCCTCCCGCATAGCTCTTGTCCATGCCGGGATACTTCCAGTATGTGTCGATTTTCAGAGGATCGGTCGATTCGCCGGCCGGTTCCGGCGTCTCCTGCGCTGCTGTTGGCTGCGTTGTCGGTGAGGCAGTCGGTTTCTCACTCGGTGATACTGTAGGCTGCTCCGTTGACGGCGCAGTCGGCGGCGTCGTTGGCGGTACAGTCGGTTCTTCGCTCGGCGAAGAAGAGGGCTTCGTCAAAGCGGTTGGCTCCGGTTCGTCACCTTCCGCGATTGCCAGCACCGGCGTCAATGCCAGTATCAGTGCCAGAATCCATGCAAATACTCTCTGTTTCATACCGTTATCCTCAATTCCTGTGTTATAACATTGTCATCACGCCTGCGTCCATTTCGCAGACGGTATCGCAAAGCACCTCGATGTCCGCAATATTGTGGCTTGCAAGCAGAATCGTGCGTCCGCTGGTGGCGAGCGATTTGAACAGCTCACGCATCTCGGCGACGCCGTTTTTGTCAAGACCGTTCATCGGCTCGTCGAGGATCATCAAGGACGGATCCTCCATGATCGCCTGCGCAATGCCGAGGCGTTGCCGCATGCCGAGA
Source organism: uncultured Clostridia bacterium (assembly GCA_937915925.1). Lineage (GTDB taxonomy): Bacteria > Bacillota > Clostridia > Christensenellales > CAG-138 > UBA3792. Next base: position 14,905 of record CALGGM010000175.1, read on the forward strand.
CTGTACTTTCCTACGGGTTTGCTGCTCATCGGGTCGAGCCCCACGCGGCGGATCGTGTCGGCGATCTGCTTCAGGTTGATCTTGCGCTTCAGCGACGCAAGGATCTCAAGATTCTTCAATCCCGAAAGCTGCGGCAGAAAGCCCGGCGTTTCGATGATCAGCCCGATGTCCTCGGGGAAATCGACATCCTTGCCGATCTGCTTACCATTCACCAGCACCTTGCCGCTGGTCGGCTGCAGAAAGCCGCAGATGCACTTAAACATAACGGTCTTGCCGCTTCCGTTGTTGCCAACGACGCCGTGGATCCGACCTGCCTCAAAATTGCGGTTGATGCCCTTTAAGACCGTGTCCTGTCCAAATACCTTAGTAAGATTTATTAAACTATATCAAGACTCGACAAAATGTTTTCAAACGGAAATCCAGAATACTGCTGCAGAAGAATTGTTATATTTGACACAGAAGATAAAAATGAGCGGGTATTATGATTTTAATACACAAATTGAGACTAAAAACTAAAAGAGAATAAATTATTATATTGTATCATGCGATAATAAGGTATAAGCGAATAGATTCAAACGCTAGCTATATAAAGGAAACACAGCGGGAAGATTGACTCCCGCTGTGTCCGTTTATGTCTCAAGATAGGTTATTCAAAGTACTCCGCAAGTACGATTTCTTCCGCCATGTTCCGAAACGAATTGATTTCCTGCACCCATCGCATCTGATTGCGGCGTTTCAAATCCTCGTTGACACCGCTTTTCTTTGCTAATTCCATGGTCAGATCCCAGATGCGTCCACTGATGTACTCGTCTTGTGCGAGCAGATATTCTTTCAGCGTTCCCTCGAACAGAAGGGAAGTGTACTTGTCAGGATCATGTTCCTTGAGCATGGCAAGCAATTTGCTGCCGTAGCGGCCGATCCAACCCAATTCATTCGTGTTCATCTCTTTTTCCTCCGTTTTGGTTTTATTTCAGAAGTGCTGAGATAAACAACAAATCCGAACCCATCGCCGATCAGCTTCAGGTTCGGATTTAGAATGAATGGCTCCCCAGGTAAGACTCGAACTTACAACCCTTCGGTTAACAGCCGAATGCTCTGCCATTGAGCTACTGAGGAACGCTGCAAGCGATATAATAGCAGTTTGGACTGTTTTTCGCAAAGGCGAAAATCTACGAATATCAGGAAATAGCAATAAATAACATAAAATATCTCTTGATAGCTCACTATTTCACGGTTTGATTGACGAAGACGCTTTTTTGGTGTACAATAGCCGCATGGAGCAAAAAACGCCGGAAATCGGATATACGGAACGAAATACAGCAAAGCGCAGGATTATTCGCTCGGACGGTGCACTGTACTTGCTGCTGTTGCTTCTGACGTTCGGACTGGTTGCGCTGACGTATGTTCTTGCGCAAAGACTGCAAATCAATCGACTGTATCTGCAGATCGGACTCTACGCGGTTTTGCTGGCGGTTGGCTATGCGGTCTATCGCCTGCGCCTTGTCGATTATCTGTATGAGCTGACCGATCAAGCGCTGGTGGTGTCGCAGACGGTTGGGAACAAGCAGAAACGCATCGCCGAGATTCCGTTTTCCGCGATCGAGGAGATTGGCGCTTATCGCAAAGACGACGCTGTACAAGCAATTTCCGCATACCGCGGAAAGAAGGACGAAGCAACGGCGATTTGGTTCCGCGAAGACGGAAACAGGCAGATCCTTCTGCTGAACGCATCGGAGACATTGAAAGAAAAACTGACGGAGGCAATGTATGCGCGAGACTGATTGGCTGAACCGTATCGAAGCCGGAGACGTACCGCACGCCATCCTGTTTGCAGGACCGAAGGAAAGCGAACAGTTTGCGCTCGCTCGCCGTGCGGCGGCGCGGTATCTGCTGCATACGGATCGCACCGATGCGCTCTCGGATTCGCCGTACTTTGTTGAACCGGAGGACCGTTCAATCGAAGCGGTGCGCGACGCGCTGACACTGATCAATGCCGAGGCGTTCGGCCGCGGACGGCGCTGCATTCTGTTTACAGACGCGCACGAGATGAGCGAGGCGTCGCAGGACGTGCTTCTGAAAACACTTGAAGAGCCGCCTGCCGATACGCTGCTGCTTCTTACAGGGATAGAATCGGGCCTTCGTCCGACGATCCTGTCCCGCTGTATGATCCTGCGTGCAGAGACCGAACCGTGGCAGACGATCCGAAAACGCTTGATCGCCCGCGGCGTTGAACCGGCGCTTGCGGAGCGTGCGGCCAAGCTGTCGGACGGCGTCATGGGACGCGCGGAGGCGTTCATCACGGAGGAACAGCAAACGTTTCGCCGCAGTGCGTTGGATTGTATCGCGCAGCTCACCCGCACCGCAAAGCCGTACGCAGCGCTGACTGCGCTATGTACGGATATAACCGAGGAGACAGGCGAGGACGGTTCGTCAAAGAAGGGCAAACGCGTGAGCGCAGCTGCATTGGACCGTTTTCTGGATCTCCTTCAGTCGGTGCTGCTTGACGTGCTGCGCACAAAATACGACGTGGACGCGGTGCGCAACACGGACTGTACGGAAACGGAAAAACATTTTGCAGCGGTCTTTACAATTTCACAAATTCAAGGTATGATACAACTTGCGACTGATGCAAAGGAGATGCTTGTCTATAAGGCAAGCCCGGCATTGACGGTCGACTGGTTATTAGCAAAATTGCCGTAGGGGTATTTATGGTTAAAGTCATCGGAGTTAAATTTAAAACAAGCGGACGGGTCTACTATTTTGATCCGTTGGATCTTGAAATCAATGTAGGCGACGGTGTGATCGTCGAAACAGCGCGAGGGCTGGAATTCGGCGAAGTCGTACAAGCGCCCAAAGAGGTGGAGGAGCACGAGATCGTTGCGCCTCTGAAACCCGTTACACGCGTTGCAACAGACGAAGATCGGCGCATGCGTGCGCAATTTGCCGCAAAGGAGAGCGAAGCGTTCGATATCTGCCTCGAAAAGATTGCGGCGCACGGCCTCGATATGAAGCTGGTGGATGTGGAATACACGTTCAACGGCAGCAAGGTCGTGTTCTACTTCACGGCCGATGAGCGTGTGGACTTCCGCGAGCTGGTCAAGGACCTTGCGTATTCTCTGAAAACGCGCATCGAGCTGAGACAGATCGGCGTGCGCGACGAGGCGAAGATGCTGGGCGGCATCGGCCCTTGCGGTCGGCTCGTCTGCTGCAAGTCGTTCCTCGACGATTTCCGTCCCGTCTCGATCAAGATGGCAAAGGAACAGAACCTTTCTCTGAGCCCGACGAAGATTTCGGGACTGTGCGGCAGACTGATGTGCTGCCTGCAATATGAGCAGAGCGCATACGAAGAGATTCGAAGCCTCATGCCGAAGCCCGGCAAGGAGGTTAACACCGTGGACGGCGTCGGCGTCGTTGTGGAAAACAACGCGATTACGGAGCGAACCAAGGTCAAGCTGACGATGGAGGACGGTTCAATCGACATCCGCGAGTATCCGTATACGCATCTGTCTGCGCCAGGCGAACCGCTGCCGGAAGCTGCGATTGCTGCGAAGAAGAACGAAATGGCAAACGAAAAGGACGCGAACGCGCAGTTCCGCAGAGAGGCAGCCAGCTACAGCCGCCGTAATCCGCGCAATTCGAAGCCGCAGGCAGGACCGCAAAAGCCTCAGGACAAGCAGAGCTCGCAGCCGAAGACCGTAAGGGAACAGCAAAAGCCGGAGCAAAAAAAACCGAATCCGCAGCCCAAACCGGATCAGAAAAAACCGAATCCGCAGCCCAAACAGGTTGCAAAAGAGCAGCAGAAGCCTGAGCAAAAGAAACCGCAGGTACAGCCCAAACAAGATGAGAAGAAGCGTTCGGCCGAAGCAGGGGCGAACAGCGAACCAAAAAAGAACAGTAACCGCCGCCGTCCGAAGCGGCGCAGACCGAACAATTCTCAAAAGCCGGCGGAAATGCCGCAAGAGTGAGCAAGTAAGGGGCTGTCTCATTAGTGAGGCAGCCTCTTAGCATGGAATATAAGTATAGAATAACGAC
>CALGGM010000176.1 GCA_937915925.1 uncultured Clostridia bacterium
GCGTGGTGGTTTTGCCGCAGCCGGAAGGTCCCAGAAGCGTCATGAAATCGCCGTCGTCGATCGTGAGGTTGATGTCGCGAAGAACATGGTTCTCGCCGTAGAATTTATCAATGTGACTTAATACGATCTTGCTCATGTTGTTTTCCTTTCTTCAATCGGTCGATGGATTACATGCTCTTGCTGACGTTGCCGCCGAACTTGTCGGCGATGCGGTTGGTGATCAGAATGAACGCGATGATGATGATACAGATCGCGTCCGCCACCTGCGGCATCGCTTCCTTTGAGTAGTTAAAGGACAGGAACGACAGCGTGTAGTTGTCGGAGTTGGTCATCAGGATCGCGATCAGGTCGAGTTCCTTTGCGATACTGATGAAGGAAAGCAGGAAGCCCGACAGGAAGCCGCCCTTGGCGAGCGGGATGACGATCGAAAGGATCCTTCTCCAGAAGCCCGCGCCGTTGATCGTCGCCGCCTCCTCCAGCTCAACCGAGATCTGCATCATGTTCGAGGAACCGGAGCGGCTGGCGAACGGGAAGTGCTTGACGACCGAAACGATCAGGATCAGCATGAACGATCCGACCAGCGCCGGCACATAGTTGCTCGCGAGCGAGTAGTAGATCGCCGCGAACGCAACGCCCGGCATCAGGTACGGAATGAAGATCAGCTGCTCGACCGCGTTGCCGTACCACTTGCCGCGGCCGCGGGTTGTGATGTAGCCGAAGAACTGACCGAACACCGCCGTGATCAAGGAACCGAGCACGGACAGCTTGACGGTGTTCCACAGCGAGCGGAAGAACTCGGTGTTGCGGAACAGACCCGGCTGATTGAACTGCTCGTTCGGCGCGCTTTCGAGATCGCCGATCCATGCGTACAGGGAAAGGTTGTCAAGCCCGTAGCCCTTGCCGGGTACGATCTGGAACGATTCCATGACGAGGAAGAACAGCGGCATGAACATCGCGAGCACGATGAATACCGAAAGGAAGATCAGCATCGGCCACTTTGCGCCGCCAAGCGGGATCAGATTGGAACGCGTGCCCTTGCCGCCGATCGTGGCGTAGGATTTGCGCGTGCCGATCAGTTTCTGATTGATGAGAATCGTGCCCGCCGCGAGCGCGATCATCAGCATGGAGAAGATGTAGCCGACCGCCGCCGTCTGCTGCGATTCGAGGAAGTATTTCATCTTCGTCGCCATGACGTAATACTGGATCGTGTTGCCCAGACGCGCCGCAACGCCGTAGGTGCCGATCGACTTGGAAATTGTCATGATCGTCGCCGAAAGGATCGACGGCAGCACCAGCGGCAGGGTAATGCTCTTTAAAATCTGTGCCTTGTTTGCGCCCTGAATCTCGCCCATCTCCTCAAGCTCGGAGTTGATGGAGCGCAGCGCGCCGGAAACCATGATGTAGGAGAATGCGTAATAATGCAGCACCATGACCAGAATGATCGCGATCGGACCGTACGCAAGCCATTCCGGCACCGGTATGCCGAGACCGGTCAGAAGCCCGTAGTATCCGCCGTACTTCGGCGTGCGGAACACGGTCAGCCACGACAGCGCCTTGCACCACGACGGGATCATGTACGGGATCAGGATCAGCGCGGACAGAAGGCCCTTGCAGGGAATATCCGTACGAACGATCAGCCACGCCATCAGCGCGCCGAGCGGCACGGAGATGACCGTGACGAAGAAACCGACCGTCAGCGAATGCCAAAGCGGCTCCAAAAGGTTCGTGTAAATCTCGGTTCCCTTGATGCCCATATCGCCGGAGGACATGAAGCTGTCCGGTCCGAACAGGAACTTCCATGCCCAGATCGAAAAGTCGCCCGGCTTTGCGCCCGGATCCACGAGGCGCGCCATTTCGGCGGAGCCGCGCGTAACCGTAAAGGTATTCAGCACCATCGTCAGAAGCGGGATGATGATGAATACGAACAGCATCAGCAGCGTGATCAGCACGATCACGTTGAACGGATTGCCGATCACGTTCAGGAACTGGTTCTTCGCCCGTTCCTTCGTCATCGGAGGACGTTTCCATCCTTTCTTTGCCATTATTGTGCCTCCATTCGGTTTGGGATAATGATTTACTGTTCCGATTCGCGTTCCTTCTTGAGGAGCGTGTAGACGTCGTAGATATCCGTGATCTGATAGTCGGGCTCGACGTCAAACTTCCCGATATCCTTCTGCGGGGTCAAAAAGGAATTGATCTTGAATACGCGTCCGAAGCCCATCTTGCGGGGTCCGACCACGTCGCGGGAAAGGGTGTCGCCTACAAACGCGCACTCGGACGGATCGAGGTTTGCCTGTGCGCAGGCGATGCGGAAAATGTTGGGGTGCGGCTTGCGGTAGCCGACGATTGAGGAAAGCGTGATCTCGTCAAAATACTGACGCACGCCGTATTTTTTGAGCGTGTCAAACACCTGGAACAGGCTGCCCGTGTTGCTGACGACGGCGACATGCATTCCGAGATCTTCCTTTAACGCCTTCAGCATCTCTGCCGCATGCTCGCGGAGGCTTCTGTCATAGAACGTCGTCTCCCACATATGCGCGATCTCTTCGCTGATCTCCTTGATCTTTTCGCGGTCGACGGGAATGTCGCGAAATCCCCAATCGCACCAGATCTCCTCTGGTTTCAACTCGATCTGCGTGCGCTCGGATTCCTTTTTATACGCCTGGATCCCTGCGCCGACGATCTTCCAAAGCGGTTCCGCCTCGTAGGGCACTTCGATCCCATGCTTTTCCAGGATCCGATAAAGCGAGTATGCCGTCGCTTTGTCGTTTTTTTCATCGGAAAACAGATCCTCAAGCGTGCCGCCCATATCAAACATGACTGCCTTGATCATCCTGCTGACTCCTCCGTTCCTCATAAATGCTGCGTTAGCGCAAACGTTTGCGTCCTCTATGGAACAATATTATCACGCGCGGTCGTCATTGTCAATTATCTTTGTGAAATTTTATACAATAAGCTCTATAAAAATTTCCTGTCCGGCTCGCCGCCGATGCGAAAAATCGTTCGGTAAATCCTTTGTTCCGCGGTATTTTACTTTGGCTTTCGCGGCGCGTCGGACCGTCCTTTTTCGGTCCCTCTTCCCATCCCCGTCCGATTTCCGATTTTTTCCGCAAACGATTGCTTTTTCCCCCTTTTCAAATGAAATCGACTGTGTTATAATGCACAAATAAAAAAACAGGAGCCGTTCATTATGCTTTCGATCCCGTATGCGGAGCGCATTCTCCTCGGCGAACGCGTCCCCTCCTTGGGACAGCTTCGCGTCATGAGGGAGATCCCTGCGTTTTCAGAGCCGGATCTCGTCTCGCGCACGGAATCGGACGCCGCGTCTTCGGACTGCATCCGCGCCGCCGTCTTCAATGTGGAGCACGGAAACCGGATGCCGGAGATCGTTTCTTTCCTCCGTTCGTGTGAGGAATTGAAGCATGCGGATATCCTGTTCGGAAACGAGCTGGACGACGGCACGGAACGCAGCGGAAACATCGACGCGTCCCGCGTGCTCGCCGAGGAGCTCGGCTTTAACTATGCATATGCGTTGGAGTTCATTGAACTTGTCAACCCGAACGATCAGAAGGGCTACGAGGGAAATACGCTGTTTTCCCGCTGGCCGATCGTTCGCGCCGAGGCGCTGCATCTGCCGGAAGGATACAACTGGTATTTCGACGAGCAGAAGCGCATCGGCGAACGCGTCGCTCTGTTCTGCGAGCTCGACGTGGCGGGCAAGCGCCTCGGCGCCGTCTGCGTCCACCTCGAGAACCGCACCGTGCCCGCCCTGCGCGCGGCACAGACGGAAGCGATCCTGAAAAAGGCCGACGAGATGTTCGGAACCCTTCCGATCCTGATCGGCGGCGACTTCAATTCCAACGCTTTCGATTACAGCGAAGCATCCGCCGCCGCGGCATACGCGCGGCAAAAGGTCGACGGGACCGTCGTCGACCCCACCTCCATCGAGCCGTTGTTCGACGCAGCGGAACGCGCGGGCTTTGATTACCGTTCGCTGAACGGGACGCATCTTCCGACGCGCCGCCGTCCCACCGGAGACGGAACGCTGAAGCTCCATCTGGACTGGATCTTCGGCCGCGGCGTCACCTGCGTACGGCATGGCATGGTCTCCACGCTTTTGGAGAGCGGAGCAAAGGCGGACGCCTCCGTCCCCGAAGAATCCGGGATGGAACCTCAGTTGTCGGACCATAACGCCGTTTGGGCGGACGTCCGGCTTTAAGTACTTTTCATTCGTATTGGCTTCCCGATCCGTTTCGGGCGCTTCTACCTATTTACATATTTTACAAATCCATACTGCAAAAGGAGATGCATCCGATGTATCTGCTGCTGTTTTGCCTATGGCTTGCCTGGAATGGGGCAATCACATGGGAGATTTGCATCATCGGCGTTCTGATCACAGCGTCGATCGGTGTTCTTACCTATTTCCTGATCGGCTATTCCCCGAAAAAGGATCTGCGCTTTCTTTCGCGGCTTCCGCTGTTCTTGGCGTACGTCGCGGTCCTGCTGTTCGAGATCGTCCGTTCGAGCGTTTCGGTCATCCGCATCATTCTGAACCGCCGCCGCAAGGTGGTGCAGAGCCTCGTCGTGTTCGATACCGAGCTGAAAACCCGCTTCGGACGGTTCCTGCTCGCAAACTCGATCACGCTGACGCCCGGCACGATCACCGTGCGCACGGAGGGAAACCGGTTTACGGTGCACTGTCTGAGCCGTGAAATGATCGAGGGCATCAACGAGGGCACGCTCATGAAGCTGCTGAAAAAAATGGAGGCGTGACCGTGGAACAGGCTTACCGTATCCTATTTATGATTATTCTGCTGTGCCTTGGCTTGGGCATTCTGTTTGCGCTGATCCGCGCGATCCGCGGTCCGCGCACCGCCGACCGCATCATGGGCATCAACATGATCGGCACGATGTCGCTTCTGGCGCTTGCCGTGATCGCCCTGCTGTTTCACGAAAGCTGGCTCTTAGACGTCAGCCTGATCTACGGGCTGATCAGCTTCCTCGCCGTGTGTGTGCTCGTCAAGACGCACCTTGCGCGGCACAAAAACGAAGATCCGGAGGACCCCGACGATGCTTGAATGGATCCGTTTTGCGCTCTGCGCGCTCTTTGCCGCTCTTGGGATCTTTGTGATCTTCACCTCGATCTTCGGCGTATTCCGGTTCCGCTTCGTGCTGAACCGCATGCACTGCGCCGCGATCATCGATACGCTCGGCACGCTTCTGCTGCTTCTGAGCCTCATGCTCGCCTCCGAAGCGCCCGTGTACGCCGTAAAGCTTTTGTGCATCGTGCTGTTTTTGTGGATCGGCAGCCCGATCGCCTCGCACCTCGTCTCGCGGATGGAGCTTCGCACCGACCGGGACGCGCTGTCCCACATGGAACATTCCGAAGAAACGGAGAAGGACGCGGATGGAATACTTTGAATTGCTGCTTTTAGGGCTTTTGGTCATCTGCGGGATCTCCACCTGCCTGACCAAAAACCTTCTTGCGTCGATCGTGATCTTCATGGCGTACAGCCTGATCATGTCGATCCTTTGGGCGCTTTTGAAGGCGCCGGATCTTGCGGTAACCGAAGCCGCCGTCGGCGCCGGGATCTCGAGCGTGCTGCTGTTCATCACGCTGAAAAAGCTTCGCGACATTCGCAGAAAGGAACAGGATGAAACGAAAAAACCTTCTTGAACGCTTCCGCGAATGGGACGAGGACCGCTTCGATCTGACGGCGATGACGGCGGGCGAACTGCACCGTAAGGAACCGGTGAAGGTGCAAAAGTCCCCGATCCCCGACCGCCCCGTGGAACGGCTTGCCGAGGGCGAGACGCGCGCGTTCCGCCGCATCTTCCCCGTCCTTGCCGCCGTGCTCGGCGTCGTGATGATCACCTTTTTGTTGATGACGGTCGTCGATCTGCCGCCGTTCGGCGCCGCGGACGTCCCCTCCGACAACGAGGTCGTCCGCCGCTATGTAGCCGACGGCATGCGCGAGACCGGCGCGGTCAACGTCGTTGCGGGCGTGATTTTGGACTATCGCGCGTTCGATACGCTCGGCGAATCGCACGTGCTTTACACCGCGCTGACGGCGGTGCTGATCCTGCTGCTTTCTGCGGGCGAACCGTCCGCGAAAAAGGACGTCGGTTCCGAGCTTCTGCACCGCGACGGGATCGTGACCATGACCGCCTCCGTGCTCGTGCCGATCGTGATCCTGTTCGGCGTATACATCATTCTGAACGGCCATCTCGGACCGGGCGGCGGGTTCTCGGGCGGCGCGGTCATCGGCGCGGGGCTGATCCTGTATGCGATCGCGTTCGGTTCCTCGCGCATGGAACGCATTCTGAACCTACGCTCGTTTCGCGTGATCTGCCTCGTCGCGCTGTGCTTTTACAGCCTTTCGAAGTGCTATTCCTTCTTCTGCGGCGCGAACGGTCTGCACACTGTCTTTTCGCCGGGCGTGCCGGGACGGATCCTCTCCGCGGGGCTGATCCTGCCGCTGAACATCGCCGTCGGCACCGTCGTTGCCTGCACGATGTACGGGCTCTATTCGCTGTTTCAAAGGGGGCGCATCTGATGGCAGAATTCTTCGGACGTCTTTGGGAATCCCGGATCGCAGTTGCCGCCGTGGTCCTGTTCGCCGTGGGGTTTGTTACACTGCTTCTGCACCGGAATCTGCTGAAAAAGATCATCGGGCTGAACATCATGGACACCGCGGCGTACCTGCTTTTGACGTCGCTCGGCTACATCGAGGACCGGCTCTCTCCCATCATCCGGAACGGCGACGTCGATCCTTCGCACTACGTCAATCCCCTGCCTGCGGGACTGGTGCTGACCGGCATTGTCGTTTCCGTTTCGGTGACCGCGGTCATGCTTGCTTTGACCGTGCGGCTGTACCGACGCTATCACAGCCTGAATCTTGACGAAATCTACGCAACCGCGCAGAAGGAACACGGGGTGTAAGCCATGGCATTCATTACCAACATTCCGCTGTTCTCCATCGTCCTCTGCCTGCTCTGCTCGGTCGTCAGCTCCGTACTGCCCGAGAAGGCGGCAAGACGCGTTTCGCTGTCGCTGTGCGCCGTGATCGCAATCGGCTCCGGAACCCTTCTATGGTACATGATCGCAACCGGCACGCCCGTGACCTATCTGATGGGGCATTACCCGCATCCGTGGGGCAACGAGCTGTACTTCGGGATCCTCGAGCCGCTGCTGGGCTGTCTGTTCTCGCTCGTCATGGCGCTGTGCCTGCTCGGCGGAAAGAAGCAGCTGTCTGCCGACCTTGAGGACGGAAAGCGGCATTTCTACTATATTATGTGCGATCTCGTGCTGGTCGCGCTGCTCGCGCTGACCTACACGAACGACCTGTTCACCGGCTACGTATTCATCGAGATCTGCACGATCTCGTCCTGCGGGCTTCTGATGATCCGGCAGATCGGGCGCACGACGCTCGCGTCGATCCGCTATATGATCTTCTCGCTGGTCGGATCGGGTCTGTTCATGCTCGGCGTGATCCTGCTGTACGCGATCACGGGACATCTGCTGATGCCGAATCTCAAGGAATCGATCGCAGAACTTTGGGAAGGCGGACAGTACCGCACCGTCCTGATCTCCGCGATGTGCCTGATCACGGTCGGTCTTGCGATCAAGAGCGGGCTCTTCCCCTTCCACTTCTGGATGCCGGATACCTACGGCTACGCCACGCCGGCGTCCGGCGGGATCCTGTCCGGTCTCGTTTCGAAGGGCTATATCTTCTTCCTGCTGCGCGTGATCTTCCGCGTGTTCGGAACGTCCGTCTTCTATCAAAGCGGCGTTTCGCACGTGCTGTACGGGTTCGGCGCTGTCGGCATCGTGGTCGGCAGCATCAGCGCCATGCGCGAGAAGGACGTGTTCCGCATGATCGCCTACTCGTCTGCCGCGCAGATCGGCTATATCTATATGGGGATCGGGCTTTCGCCGCACCTCGGCGTACTCGCCGCGGTCTTCCATATTCTGACGCACGCGATCACGAAGCCCTCACTGTTCCTCGCCGCGGCGCAGATCTCGGACGCCGCGAACGGCACCGAGCGCGGCGCGTGGCACGGCATGGCGCACCGCAACCGTATGGCAGGGCTTGCGTTTGCCGTCAGCGCGTTCAGCATGATCGGCATTCCCCTGACGATGGGCTTTGTCAGTAAATACCGCTTCGCCGTCGCCGCCTTCGAGAGCACGCGGCTGATCGTGCCGACGCTGACCGTTCTTGCCGTCAGCACGATTCTGAACGCATGGTACTTCATGCGCGTCGTGATTCGGCTCTATGAGCCGCCGAAAACGGATGCGGACAGCGCGCCGGTGCATAACGGCGCTTCGTACACCGTTGCGGCGATCGCGTTTTTGGCGGTCAACATCACCCTCGGCGTCGCGGCGGAGCCGCTTGTACACCTTTTGGAGCGCAGCATTTCGCTGCTGTAAGGAGGTTTTATGAATCAGATCGTCATGGCAGCGCTGTTGCTGCTTCCCATCGCGGCGGGTACTGCGCTCGCGTTCATGAAGCGCGCCGAAAAACGCGCGGCGGACGCCGTGTTCATAGCGGCGCTTGCGGTTGAGGCGGCGCTGTGCCTTTGGTATCTCTTCCTTCCGGACGCGTCGATCCCGCTGTTCTCGATGACGGATACGCTTAAAGTGGGGCTTCGGACCGACGGTGTCAGCCGGATCTTCCTTTCCGTCGGCGCGTTCGGCTTTCTGCCCGCCGGCATCTACGCGACGCGCTACATGGCGCACGGCGAACGGCAGAGCAGCTTTTACGCATTCATGCTGTTCTCGCTCGCCGCGCTGGTCGGTATGGATTGCTCCGAAAACCTCATCACCATGTACCTCTTCTTTGAGATGGCGACGCTTTTGTCCATGCCCCTCGTGCTGCACGATCGCACGGAGGAATCCGTTCGCGCCGCGTTAAAGTATCTGTTCTATTCTATTGCGGGCGCGTTCCTTGCGCTGCTTGCGATCTTTACGCTGTCGCGCTTTACGGCGACGCTCTCGTTCGCGCCGCAAGGCACGCTGAACGCCGACGCCGAAGCGCACCGAACGCTGATCGAGGTCACCGTGTTCTTAGGCGTGATCGGCTTCGGCGCGAAAGCGGGTATGTATCCGCTGCACGGGTGGCTGCCGAGCGCGCATCCCGTCGCCCCCGCCCCCGCGAGCGCGGTGCTCTCCGGCGTCATCGCAAAGGCGGGCGTGCTTGCGATTTTGCGGCTCGTCTTTTATATCGTCGGCACTTCGTTTCTGCGTGGGACATGGGTGCAGATCGCGTGGATCTCGCTTGCGCTTCTGACCGTATTTGTCGGCTCGATGATGGCATACCGTGAGGACGTCTTCAAAAAGCGTCTCGCATATTCCTCAGTCAGCCAGATCTCCTATATCCTCGTCGGTCTGTTCTGCATGACGGCGCAGAGCGTTTCGGGCGGACTTTTGCACGTGCTGTTCCACGCGTGTATCAAGGTCTGCCTGTTCCTCGTTGCTGGCTCGTTCATCACACAGCTCGGCAAGACGCGTGTTTCGGAGCTTCGCGGCGTCGGTAAGGCGATGCCCGTCACGCTCTGGGCGTTCACGGTCGCGTCTTTGGGCTTGATCGGCATTCCGCCCGCGGCGGGCTTCGTCAGCAAATGGTATCTGGCGCTCGGCGCGCTCGACACGGCGATCCCGTTTCTGAACTGGTTCGTGCCGGTTATCCTGCTCGTTTCCGCGCTGCTGACCGCAGGGTATCTTCTGCCCGTCACGGTGTCCGGCTTCTTCCCCGGAAAGGACTTCCCCGCGCTCGAACGCACGGACGAGGGCACGCCCGTCATGTGGCTGCCGATCGCGATCCTTGCCGCGATCTCGCTTTTGATCGGCGTCTTCGCGGGACCGCTGACGAACTGGACGGCGGCGCTTGCTGCCGCGCTCGTATAACGGAGGGGTCCTATGCATCCGCTGCTGTTATTGATTGCAATTCTGTTCCCGTTTCTTTCGGGACTGATCCTGATCGGATTCCGAGGCAGATCCCTTCGCGTGCTCTCCGGGATCGCGCTCGCGATCACGTGCGCTACCTCCGCGCTTTGCTGGGCGCTGCTGCTGTTCGGCGTGAACGGACCGCTTGAGCTGTTCCGCTTCGCGCCGGAGCTGACCTTCCTGTTCCGCCTCGACGGGCTTGGAAGATTCTTCGTCGGCATCGTCGCGACGCTCTGGCCGCTGACCGTGCTGTACGCGCGCTCCTACATGCAGAACGAAGCGCATCTGCCGATGTTCTTCGGCTTCTTCACCGTGTCCTACGGCGCGACGCTCGGCGTGGCGATGGCGGGAAACCTCTTTACGATGTACTGCTTCTATGAGGTGCTGACGCTTGTGACCGTGCCGCTCGTGCTTCAGCCGATGACGAAGGAAGCGATCCGCGCGACGCGCATGTACTTCCTGTTCTCTATCGGCGGCGCGGCATTCGCGTTCGCCTCCATGGTGTACCTTTTGAGCAACGGCGCGTACGCGCCGTTCGAGATGGGCGGCGTCGTCACCGAGCATCCGTACGGCAGCGACGATATTACATACCTCTTCTGGCTGTTCGGCTTTCTCGGCTTCGGCGTCAAGGCGGCGATCTTCCCGCTGCACAGATGGCTGCCGAAGGCATCCGTCGCGCCGACGCCGGTCACCGCGCTTCTGCACGCGGTCGCCGTGGTCAAGTCGGGCGCGTTTGCCGCGATCCGCCTGACCTATTACTGCTTCGGTGAGGACCTTTTAAGCGGCACATGGGCGCAGACTGTCGCGCTGCTGTTGACCGCGTTCACGATCGTTTACGGCTCGTCCGTCGCGGTGAAGGAGACGCATTTCAAGCGCCGCCTCGCATACTCGACCGTGGCGAACCTCTCGTACATTCTGTTCGGCGCGATGCTGATGACGCCCGCGGGGCTCTCCGCGGGGCTGATGCACATGGCGTCGCACGCGTGCGTCAAGATCCTTGCGTTCTTCTGCGCCGGCGCCGTGCTGAAGCGCACGGGACGCGCAAGCATCTTTTCGCTCGACGGGCTCGGCAGAGCCATGCCCGTAACGTTCGTCTGCTTTACGATGGCTTCGCTGTCGCTGATGGGCGTACCGCCGTTCTCCGGCTTCGTCAGCAAGTGGCAGCTTCTGACCGCGGCGGGCGCGTTCGGCGGCGTCGGCTATGTCGGCGCGGGCGCGCTGCTTCTGTCGGCGCTGCTTACCGCAATCTACATGCTGACCTGCGTGCGCCGCGCCTGGTTCCCGGACCGGAACGCCGATCTTTCGGGGCTTTCCGAGGTGCGTGAAGCGGACGCTTCCATGCTGGTTCCGATGATTCTGCTCTGCATCGGCACGCTCGCCTGCGGTATCTTCGCGCAGCCGATCCAGGCCGCGACCGACGCGATCGCCTTTGGGCTATGATAGGGGGTGAAGCGATGCTGTATCTGTTCCTGTTCTTCCCGATGGCTGCCGCATTTGTTGCATGGCTGCTTGGACTTCGCAGCGCAAAAGCGCGCGATCTGTTCGCTTCCCTTGCAACCGTCGTTTCGTTCGGGCTGTCCGTCGCGCTGCTGCTTCTGCCCGACCGATCCGCCGATCTCCCGTTTGTCGCGGGGATCGGGATCCATCTGATCACCGACGGCTTCCGAAAGGTCTACCTTTGCGTGATCACGTTTGTCTGGATGATGACGACGCTGCTCGGCAGGGAGTATTTCTCGCATTATCAGAACGTCAACCGCTACGTGTTCTTTAACCTCTTGACGCTCGGCGCGACGGTTGGCGTCTTCCTCGCCGCGGATCTCGGCACGGCGCTGCTGTTTTTCGAGATCATGTCGTTTACCTCCTACACATGGGTTATTCAGGAGGAAACGCCCGCCGCGATCAAGGCGGCGAATACCTACCTCGCCGTCGCCGTGATCGGCGGTCTTGCCGCGCTGTTCGGTCTGTTCCTGCTCTATCATACGCTCGGCACGCTGACGATCTCCGAGCTTTACGCCGCGGCGCAGGCGACCGATCATCGGACGCTTCTGTACGTCGCGGGCGGCTGTGTGCTGTTCGGCTTCGGCGCGAAGGCAGGCATGTTCCCCCTGCACATCTGGCTGCCGAAGGCGCATCCCGTTGCGCCCGCGCCCGCAAGCGCGCTGCTGTCCGGACTTCTGACTAAATCCGGCATCTTCGGCGTGATCGCGATCACCTGTCACCTGTTTTGGGGCGATCCGAACTGGGGACGGCTGATCCTGATCCTCGGCACGGTCACGATGGTGCTGGGCGCGGTGCTCGCGCTGTTCTCCGTCGACCTCAAGCGCACGCTCGCCTGCTCCTCCGTCTCGCAG
The DNA here is from genome assembly GCA_937915925.1 of uncultured Clostridia bacterium. GTDB lineage: Bacteria > Bacillota > Clostridia > Christensenellales > CAG-138 > UBA3792. The sequence continues at coordinate 12,298 of CALGGM010000176.1, forward strand.
ATCGGCTTCATTCTGGTCGGCGTCGGCATGATGGGCATGCTCGGCGAAGGCAATGCGCTTGCGGCAAGAGGGACGTTTCTGCATATGCTGAACCACTCGCTGTTCAAGCTGGTTCTGTTCCTTTCGGCAGGCGTCGTATACATGAATACGCATGCGCTGAACCTTAACGACATTCGCGGCTTCGGCAAGGGCAAGCCCGCGCTTTTGATCGCGTTCCTTTGCGGCGCGCTCGGCATCGGCGGTTTTCCGCTGTTCTCCGGCTATGTCAGCAAGACCCTGCTGCACGAAAGCATCGTCGAGGGGATCGAACGCTTCGGTTCGTTCGGCATGCACGCAGTCGAATGGCTGTTCCTGCTTTCCGGCGGGATCACCGTTGCGTATATGACAAAGCTGTTTGTCGCGCTGTTTTGCGAATCGCATCCGGAAAAGCAGCGGCAGTTTTCCGAAAACCGCAGCTACATGCGTCCGCTCAGCGCCGCGGTCCTGCTTGTGTCCGCCGCGCTCATTCCGCTGCTCGGAAGCACCGCTTCGCTTTCGATGGACGCGATCGCCGATCTCGGAACGGATTATCTGAACGCGGGAACGCTTCCACATGCGGTGGCATACTTCTCGTTTGAGAACATGAAGGGGGCACTGATCTCGATTGCGATCGGCTTTGTGCTCTATTTCGGCGTCGTCCGTACGCTTCTGATGACCGGGAAAAAGGGACGGCGCGTCTATGTCGACCGCTGGCCCGCATGGCTCGATCTCGAAACGCTTCTGTATCGCCCGCTGCTCTTAAAATGGCTGCCCGGCGTCCTCGGTCCGATCGCCGCGCTGTTCGGCGAAAACCGACTTCTGAAGCCCCTTGCAAAGGGAACCGTGCGTGCCGCTTCGGTCGGCGCGCATGCGGCTTCGGATCTGCTCGACGCGTTTGTGCTGCTGCTTCGAAGGACCGTGTACCGCGAAAGCAAGCCCGAAGCTTCGGACAAGGCGCGCGCCTCCCTCGCCTATCGCGTGGGAAGCCGCATCGACGCGATCGCAAGCCGCCGCGGTACGAGCTCCGGAAACCGGCACCGCTACGCGGAGGCGTCGTTCCGCGCGCAGAAGACCCTGCGCGAGACGGGACACCGGCTCACGGGGAATCTCTCGTTTGCGCTGTTCATGATGGTTCTTGCGATCAGCTTCGTCCTGTTTTACATGCTGATCCTGCATTGATCCGAAGCGGCGGCAAAAACGGCTCTTTTTTCGCAAATCCGATTGACAAGAGCCGGATTTGGTGGTACTATGGAATCATAAGAAGCGTAAACGTTTACGGTCACACAGTAAAGGCATTGCCCTCCGATTGATGCCCTTGTGATCCGTAATCGTTTCCGTTTCCGTTTCTCATTTCTAAAACGCTTGAAAGGCGGTGTTTTTATGACGTTGGCGGGCTATATGTTCCATCAATTTACACTGCTGCAGTACGCAGAATTTTTGATCCGTCTTCTGATCTCCTGTGCCTGCGGCGCATGCATCGGATTTGAACGCACCAAGCGCTTTAAGGAGGCGGGCGTGCGCACGCACGTAATCGTCTGCTGTGCGGCGGCGCTGACGATGCTCGTTTCCAAGTACGGCTTTGCCGATCTCACCACGGAAGCCGGCAGCGTATTCAACGGCACGCGCGGCGCTGACCCCGCCCGTATCGCGGCGCAGATCATCAGCGGCGTGTCGTTCCTCGGCGCGGGCATCATCTTCCGCAACGGCACCACCGTGCGCGGGCTGACGACGGCGGCAGGCATTTGGGCAACCGCGGGCATCGGTCTTGCGATCGGCTCCGGACTTTATGTGGTCGGCATTTTCGGCACGATCATCGTCGCCGTGATCCAGGTCGTGATGCACAGATTCACCGTCGGCGTCGATTCGATGGTCTTCGGCAAGCTGAGCTGCACGGTCGCCGATCAGAAAGCGTTCCGCGCCGCTTTGGATCAATATCTCGAGCACAAGAAGATGCAGGTTGTCGCGAACAAGATCACCTATCAGGACAACGGCAGCGTCACGCTGGAGTACACCCTCCGCATGAACGCAGACATGACAATCAGCGAGCTGACCGATTTTCTCGGCTCCTTGGAAGGCGTTCGCGCCATCAGCTGCGAGGTCGGAAAATAACGGTTTCAGTAACAGAAAACGGAGAAGGTTCATTCCTTCTCCGTTTTTGTTTCTTCGACGCGGGGCAGCTCCCCGTCCCCGTGCTGCAGTGGCGGATCGGTCTTTGCCTTCGGCTGTTCGAAGCGGAAGCCAATCTTGTTTTGCGCGTCGAGGATCAGATGCGCAGAAAACGGCTTGCCTGCCTTGCTGATAAAATCGGTGATCAGCCCGGAGTCGCGCTCCGTGATCAGCCTTCTCAGCTGCTCGTCGGATAGCTTCTTACGGCAGATCGTGCCGACGGAAAACCGACAGCCGTCCTTGAAGCCGGAACATCCGAATCCCCAGCTCATCTTGCGCAGCGGCTTTCCGCACGCGGGACACGGAACAGGCGGGTCAAGCGCGGTAACCGTCTGTGCCGCGGCGTCGACCGGCGATGCATCGATCTCCCTGCACCAGACGGCGACGGTCCGTTCGATGTCGCTTTGAAACGCAGACGGGTCCTCGTTTCCGCGCTCGATCTCATGCAGACGCTTCTCCCATTTCGCCGTCAGTGCGGGCGATTTGATCGATTCCACCTTGAGATCCCGGATCAGCCCGATGCCCTTCTCCGTCGCGGAGAGCGTCTTTTTGCCGCGCTCGGCGTACCCGCGCTTGATCAGCGTTTCGATGATCGCGTCGCGCGTGGCGGGCGTGCCGATGCCGGCGACGCTCGGGTCTGCAAGGATCTTTTTCAGCTCCTCGTCCTCGAGGTCCTTTCCCGCGCCGATCATCGCGGCGAGCATTGTCTTGTCCGTGTAGCGCTTCGGCGGCTCGGTCTGCTTCTCCTTGCTTTCATAGCGTCCCGACACCGTATCGCCGCGCGTCAGCGTCGGCAGATAATTCTCCTTGTCCTTTCCGGTGACCGCCATGAATCCCGGATCGACGATCGCGCTGCCGCTTGCGGTAAAGTCCTCCCCTTCCACCGTCGTCGTGACGTTCGTGCGGTTCAGAACCGCCTTTCCGTACAGCATGCAGATCACGCTTTTTGCGATCAGATCATAGATCTTTGCGTTGTAGCCGGAAAGTCCCTTCGGCGTGCTCGTCGTGGGAATGATCGCAAAATGGCTCTCGACCTTCTTATCATCGAAGTAGCGCGACTTTGCAAAGCTCCGCTTTCTGCCCTCGATCAGCGGCGCGTAGTCCGGATTCTTTGCAAGGCTGTCGAGCACGCGGTTGACCGTCGGGACCATGTCCTCGGTGAGATACCGCGAATCGGTGCGCGGGTAGGTCGTATAGCCGCCGTCGTACAGCGCCTGCGCCGCGTCGAGCGTCTGCTTCAGCGTCATGCCGAACTTCGCGTTCGCGTCCATCTGCAGCGCCGACAGGCTATAAAGCTGCGGCGGGTTCTTCTCCTCCTTCTTCTCGGTGATCGCGGTCACGACACCGTTCTTCCCTTCGATCTTCTGAAGGATCGCGTCGACCTTCTCGCGGCGATCAAACCGCTTCCCCTTGTGCGACGCGGTGTACGTTTCGCCGCCCGCCGTCCTGAACGTCGCTTCGAGCGTCCAATATGTTTCGGGACGGAACTCCCGGATCGCGAGCTCGCGGTTCACGAGCATGTTCAGCGTCGGCGTCTGTACGCGCCCGATGCTCAATACCTCTCCCTTCGCGTGCGCATGCAGGGTCATCGCCGCCGTCAGGTTCGCGCCGACGACCCAATCCGCGATCGCGCGCATGCGTCCCGCTTGTTCGACATGCTTTACCTCGCTCCAATCCTTGAGATCGGCAAAGGCTTCCAAAATCCCTTCCTTTGTCTGCGACGCGAAGCACACGCGCTTGACCGGCTGTTTCGTGCCGGTCAGCTCGTAGATGTACGAAAAGATGACCTCGCCCTCGCGGTCGAAGTCCGTTGCGTTGATGATATAATCGCTTTTCAGAAACATCCGACGGATCAGCTCGAACTGCCGCTCCACGCGCGAATCGAACGAGGAGCCGCCGCGCCGCAGCTGGATCTCGTACCGCTCCGGAATGAACGGACGCGGCATCGCCCTCCAGTTCTTATAGACGGGGTTATAGTCCGCGGCGTTTTTCAGCTCGCACAGATGTCCGAACCCCCACGTAACAAAGCAGTCCTGTCCCGCGTAGCGGATGCGCAGAAACCCGTCCTTGTTCTGCTGCGCCTTGACCGCCTTTTCGTTCGATTTCAGCGCGGCAAAGCCGACCTCCTTGCCCGAGGTCAGCGTAATTTTATCGAGCGCCGCCGCGATCTTGTTGCCGACGTCGGGCTTTTCCGCGAGAATCGTGATCATATTTCCTCCTGCGCCGCACGGCACGGTCTCTTATCTGGCTTTCCGGAACATGAATTTCCGTACGACGTTGATGCCGACCCTAAACGGGAGCGGCCGCAGCGCCTTGTCCGCTTCCTTCAGCTTTTCGCGGATCGGAATGCTTTGCGGGCAATGCGCTTCGCACTTTCCGCAGCCGATGCACTGTGTGGCAAACGCCGGTTCCTTGGTGAGCCCCACGGTCTGCGCGTACTGGAAGCGCCCTTGATACTTCGATTCGATGAACATGGCGTTATAGCAGCGGAACGTCCCCGGAATGTCGACGCCCTTAGGGCACGGCATGCAGTAGCGGCAGCCAGTGCAGCCGACCTTGTCCCGCGCGCGGATCTGTTCGGTGACCTTTTGAAGTACGGCGAAGTCCTCCGCCGTAAAAGCGCCGACGCCCGCGTCCGACGCGGTCGCGCAGTTTTCGCGCACCATGTCGAGCGAGTTCATGCCGGACAGCACGCAGGTCACTTCCTCCTGGTTCCACAGCCAGCGGAAGGCCCATTCCACCGGAGAACGGCGCACCGGGAAAGCATCATAGAGCGCCTGCACATTGCTCGGCGCCTTGGACAGCCTGCCTCCCAGCAGACCTTCCATAATTACGACCGGGATCCCCATGCCGCCGGCCAGCTCCAACCCCTTTGTGCCCGCCTGGTTGTTGACATCCATGAAATTGTATTGAATTTGAACCATGTCCCAGTCCTGATCCTTCAGAATATATTCGAATTCATCGTAGGGACCGTGGAAGGAGAAGCATTTATAGCGGATCTTTCCGTCTTTTTTCATATCGTCGAAGAAAGCGGGGGCGCCGATGGATTTGAAATAGTTCCACTTTTCGCGGTTGATGCCGTGCATCAGGTAGAAATCGATGTGGTCGGTCTGCAGCTTTTTCAGCTCCTCGTCAGTCGGCATACGGGCCGGCATCCCCTGTTGGGCCAGCGTGTCCGAAAGTTTCTCCGCCATCTCCCGAACCGCCGCCATGTCGTAATACTCATCCGCGTACCGATCCAGGTTCAGGATATCCGCAAATCCGTTGAAGCGATGTCCCACCACCTCGTTCTGCACCCGCAGCCAGAGGGCCTGATAAGTTTTCATGCCCGCGTTCTCGTTATCCATCAGCTCCCGCTCCAGACAGAACACGAACAGGATATAACGCATGGTATCAATCTCATCGATCAGCTGGCGGATGCTCTCGTAAGCATCGTCCCGCTTTCCTTTGGTATATTTTATCCCGCTTTCCTCCGACCGGTTCATCAGTGCCTCCAGGTCCTCCACCGTAACCATCAGCCCCTGATATCCCGCCAGATACACTGTCTCTGCCAGGGATCGCAGCAGATGCCGCGCGTTATATTTTGTCACGCCTACCGGCGTCATCCCCAGCGCCCGGATCTGCCGCGCCTTGATATTGGGATCCCCGTTCATCCATCCCATAATCAGCGCTCTGTTGGCAGGCTCCAGCACGGGATGCCCCAGCATATCCCCCACCAGCAGGGAGCAGCAGGCTCCAAATTCCCGATCCAGCAGCGGATTCCGGGTAAAATACTTCCGCAGCGCGTTCCGGATCTCGTTCCGCGCCAGAACGTCCCCCTTCCCCTGCTCGCTCAGGTAATCCATCAGCGTCTGACCCTCGCTCAGGGCATAGGGATCCTCGCCCATCTCCCGAATGATCCGCTCCGCGCATCCGCGCAGCACCTTCTCCAGTTCGCACTGATGAAGCACCTGGCGATAGATCTCCCGGAAGTCATTTACTGCCACCTCCCGGGCAGAAAAAGAAACCGTCAGGAACCCGGCTTCCCGGGCTTCCGCCGCCAGCAGCCGGGCCAGATGCGTCTTGCCGCTCCCAAAGCGTCCTGTGATCAGTTTGATCTTGCTGCCGCCCTGTGCAATATAATCCCGCAAATACTGGTCACGGATAAAATCTGTCAGCGACTGCAGGCCGACAGAAATCTTATCCAGAACTGCCCCGTCTGTCGGCGCTGAGCCCTTTCGCAGGCAAGCAATATTATTCTGATTATCTCTGTTCATATCGTTCATAAAAATATGTTCCTCTATTTACCGCTCAGTATTAAGCGTCTGTATCCGCTGCTACTTCTTTCATCGTATTGATAAACGACTCAACGCCTGAACTGCTCAACACACGGAATCCGCTCTTTCCGTCACGGCTGGTTCCAAAGTAATACTGTTTCCCGCTCTTTGTGATCCAGCTTAGATCG
>CALGGM010000177.1 GCA_937915925.1 uncultured Clostridia bacterium
TCCGCGAGAACGAGGTTCCGGCAACCTGCACGGCGGAGGGCAGCTATGACGAGGTGGTCTACTGCACGGTCTGCGGCGAAGAACTGAGCCGCGAGGCAAAGACTGTTGAAAAGCTCGCGCATACCCCGGGCGAAGCGGTCCGCGAGAACGAGGTTCCGGCAACCTGCACGGCGGAGGGCAGCTATGACGAGGTCGTCTACTGCACGGTTTGCCATGAAGAAGTGAGCCGCGAGCACAAGACGATCGAAAAGATCGCACACACGCCGGGCGAAGCGGTCCGCGAGAACGTGGTTGCAGCAATCTGCAGCGCGGCGGGCAGCTATGACGAGGTCGTCTACTGCTCGGTCTGCGGCGAAGAGCTGAGCCGCGAGAACACGACTATTGCAGCACTCGGACATAGCTGGGGCGAACCGAGCTACGCATGGGCAACGGACAACAGCCGAGTGACGGCAACCCGCGTCTGCGCGCATGACGAAAGCCATGTCGAGACCGAGACGGTCGACGCGACCTATGCGGTAACGACACCGCCCACGACCGAGGCGGTCGGCGTCGGCACTTACACCTCCGATCCGTTTACGAACGAAGCGTTCGAACAGCAGACCAAGACGGTCGAGATCCCGAAGATCGCCACCTTCACGGTCACGTTCGATCCGGACAACGGAAGCGCGGTGTTCACGGTGACGGTTGCGGACGGCGCAACGGTCGGCGAGCCCGAGGGCTTGCCCGAGAAGGAAGGCTTCACGTTCGACGGTTGGTATTACGGCGAATCGCTGTTTGACTTCGCTACGCCGATCACCGGCGACCTGACGCTGAAGGCGCATTGGACCAAGGTCACGGAGAAGCTCACGACGGAGATCCGGCTTTCGGAGGACGACGTCCAACTCACCGGCTCGACGCCGTACGTGATATATAATAAAGGAACATTCTCCGAACCGGCATTCACCGTAGTCGACGAAAACGGCGTTGCGCTTGCCGCGACCGACTACACGTTCACGTATCTGGAGAACGATAAGCCCGGCACGGGTTACATCCGTGTGACGGTCACGAACAACAATTACCTCAGCCCCGCGGATGCATGGTTCAAGATCTATCTCCCGGCGAGCGCGTCGCTGACGGTCGAGAACGTCGAAACCGGCGTCAGGATCTCTTGGACGAAGGTCGAGGATGCGGCAGGCTACGTCGTCTATCGCCGCGCATGGAGCAGCACGACGAACGGCTGGACGTCGTTTGAGCGTTGGACCAACCTCACGGGCGGCGACACGCTGACGTGGATCGACGGTTCCGACGCGAACCACAAGGTCTATGCGGGCACGCGTTACCAGTACGGCGTCAAGGCGTTCTTCGAAAAGCGCACCGACACGGTCAGCGACACGGAGATCGGCGGCAATTTCGACAACTATAACCTCGGCGTTGTCAGCCCGCTGAAGACGACGGTCCGCATCACCACGCGCAAGATCACGAGCGTCATCCCGGGCAGCGGCAAGCTCACGGTCAAGTGGGAGGGCTCTAAGGTGTTCGACGGCTATGAGCTCCAGTTCGCAACACAAGAGGACTTCTCGGACGCGCGCACCGCGACGGTCACGAGCAAGACGACGTATTCGAAGGCGCTCTCGGGGCTTGAATCGGGAGTGACGTATTACATCCGGATCCGTTCGTATCATATGTTCGACAACATGAAATACTACGGCGGCTGGTCGAGCGTCATGACAGCGGAAACCAACTGACAGAACAGAAAAAGGCCGGTGCGATCCGAATTCGGGTCGCATCGGTTTTTTGTACGCTGCGAAAAGATACAACCAAAAAATATTTAAAGAATCTTCATCTTTTTCTTGCAATCATGATATATTTGCGGTACAATACAAATTGAGATTATATAATGTATAAAATGTGTAAAAACACACGTATACAAACGTATAGGATGCAAAAAAAGAAAGGGGAAGCAAGAAGAATGTCTAAAATGAGAAGACTTCTTTCCGTGCTGATGGCAGCATTCATGCTGCTCACGCTGCCGCTGACAACCGGCATTGCGCGCGCAGTCGCCGACGGCACGAACGAACCCGCGGAATCCGGCTCTGTCGAGCTTGAGATGGAAGATCTGGATCCCACAACCCTGCACGTCCACAAGCTGGGCGAGGTCGAGGAGGAAGAGGCTGAGCCGGAGGTCCCCTCTGCGCTGATCACAGAGCTGGATCCTTCCCGCGACCCGGACGAGATCGTCCGCGTATCGATCTTTTTGGACGGCAAGTCCACGATCGAGCAGGGCTATTCGACGCGCGGCATCGCGGAAAACAGCAGCGCGACCGCCTATCGGAAAAAGCTGCAGAAGCAGCAGGACGATTTGACGGCGAAGATCGAAAAAGAGGTCGGTCACGAGCTGAACGTCAAGTGGAACCTGACGCTGCTCGCAAACGCGATTTCCGTCGAGGTCCCCTATAAGGATACCGTCATCATCGCCCGCATGCCGGGCGTCAAGTCCGTGGAGTTTGAAACGCAGTACGAAGCCCCGCGCGACGCCGAAGCGGATCATCCGAATACTGCCAATACCAGTGAAAACATGGTCGGCGCGAAGTACGCATGGAATACCCTCGGCTACACCGGCGCAGGCAGCCGTGTGGCGATCATCGACACCGGCCTTGACACCGACCATCAGAGCATGAATGAGGACGCGTTCAACCACGCGATCGACCTCGTCCGTGCAGAGGGCAAGACGGTCACGCTGATGGACAGCATTCCGTCCGGTCTGAACGGCGCAGGCGTCAGGATCAGCGCCAAGATCCCGTACGCATACAACTACATTGACGGCAACACCACGGTCAACCACGAAAGCGATACGCAGGGCGAGCATGGCTCCCACGTTGCCGGTATCGCGGCGGCGAACCGTTTCATCAAGAACGGCTTGAACTACGTCGACGCGGCGGAGACGGTCGGAGCGGTCGGCATGGCGCCTGACGCGCAGATCCTCGTTATGAAGGTCTTCGGTTCCGGCGGCGGCGCATACGATTCCGATTACTTTGCGGCTTTGGAAGACGCGATCGTGCTCGGCTGCGATGCGGCAAACCTGTCGCTCGGTTCCGGCGCACCCGGCTTCACTTACAGTTCTTCGTATCAGGCAAAGCTGAACGCTTTCGTCAACAACACGACCAACAATCACATGGTCGTTTCCATCTCCGCGGGCAATGCCTACGCGTTTGATGATCAGAACAGCACCAAGCTTTATGCGGAAGACGTACACTTCCACACCGGCGGTTCTCCGGGATCTTTCATCAACAGCCTCGCAGTTGCGGCGGCGCAGAACACGCTGACCGAGGGCACGCCGCTGATGTTCAACGACAGCCAGCAGGTCTTCTATACGGAGGATACCGAGAGCAGCGAAGGCACGGCGTACACCAACCCGGCGATGACCACGATCGCGGGCACGTACAGCTACGTCTACATCGACGCGCTCGGTGAAGCGGCGGACTACGAGACGGTCAACAGCGCGGTCTCGCTCTCCGGCAAGATCGTGATCGTCAACCGCGGCAGCCTGTCTTTCGTCGAAAAGGGCAATAATGCGGCTTCCTACAGCCCGAAGGCGTTGATCGTCGCGAACAACGCGGAAGGCACGATCCACATGTCGCTGGACGACTTTACCGGCACGTTCCCGTACGTTGCGATCACGCTGAAGGACGCAAATGCGATCAAGGCGGCAAGCACCGAGGCTACCACGGGCGGCATCACCTATTACACCGGCTCGGTGCAGGTTACAACGACTCAGGTTTCCACCGTCGCGCCGCGTGACGAAACAGAGATCACGCAGTTCAGCTCCTGGGGCGTTCCGGGCTCTCTTATTATGAAACCGGAAATCACCGCGCCGGGCGGCGATATTTACTCCCTCGCGGGATATAATAAGACGAACAGCGGCTATGCGGGCGGACATGATCAATATGAATATATGTCCGGCACGTCCATGGCAGCGCCGCACATCACCGGTCTTTCGGCGGTCCTGATGCAGTATCTCAAGGAGAACACGCCGGACAGCGCAGACCTGACCGACACATACAACCTCCGTGCGATCGCGCAGAGCTTGCTGATGAGTACGGCAACGCCGATGATCAACAGCAATGCATATCTCTCCATCCTCCAGCAGGGCGCAGGTCTTGTTGAGGTTTCTAAGGCGATCGAAGCGAAGTCCGTCATTATGATGAACAACGCTTACCTCACGTCCGGCACGAACGCGGCAGCGGACGGCAAGGTCAAGGTTGAGCTCGGCGACGATCCGAACAGAACCGGTTCGTATGAATACAGCTTCACCGTTTATAACATCTCCGACAAGACGCTTGAGTTCGAGCTTGATACCGCCCTGTTCACGCAGGCGATCGACGGTGAGAATCTGTCTCATGGGACGGTTGACCTTCCGGACGGCGGCGTTACCTATACGTGGAACGGCGCAGCAGTCAGCACCGAAAGCCACGACGTCGATAAAGACGGCGACACCGATGCAGACGACGCGCAGGCGATTCTTGATATGGTCAGCGGTGAAATCGAAGAAGACGATTCACGCTATGATTTCAGCCTGTCCGTAGCGGATTTGGACGGCGACGAAATCATCACCTCGCACGACGCGAAGCTGCTTCTCGACTGGGAAGCTGGCAGCGCGCCTGCGGGCTACACCGTTGCGGCGCACGATAAGGCGACGGTAACCGTTCAAATCAACCTCACTGCGGCGCAGAAGGCGGTCTTTGAAGCAAGAGAGTGCGGCGGCTATCTTGAAGGCTTTACCTATGTGACCTGCACAACTGCGGATCAGGAAGGCGTCAGCTATGCGCACGAGCACACCATCCCGATCCTGGGCTACTACGGCAGCTGGACGGATCCGACGATGTTCGACACCAACTCCTATACCGAAAACCTGTACGGCAACGAGCAGACGAACTACTCCGGCGTGTCAGCGGCGACTACGAATTACCTTACAATGACCATCAACGGTACGACGGTGAAGTTCTCCGGCAACCCGTACATGGTAGAGGACGAGTTCCCCACGGATCGTCTTGCAGTCCGCAGCGATACGGTCTTCAATAACTTCTACTACAATCTGGTTCGCTCGGCGGCAGGCACGGGCTTTGCGATCACGAAACTCGACGAGAACGGCGACAACGCAAGCATCGTTACCTCGAGCGTCGCTGCAACAAGTGTCACCGGTCTTTGGTATTACCAGTCCACCGGCGCATGGCAGAACACGGGAACAAAGTTCTACTCGCTGAACAAGTCCCTGTCGCAGAACAGCGGCATTTCCGAAGGCGACAAGGTACGCGTCGGCTTCTATGCGATCCCCGAGTACAACGCAATGAAGCACAGCGACAATCTGACGGCTTCGAATGCGGGCACGCTGAACCTTACCAAGTTCAACGCCATGTTGGACAGCAACGAGCTCGGCAAGGGCGCATATGTCGGCTTCGACTTCACGGTTGACGATACCGATCCGGTTCTTGCAACGCCCACGCTTACCGGCAGCAACCTGACGGTTTCCGCAACCGATAATGAGAACCTCGCGTACGTTGCGGTCCTCTCGTTGGACGGCGAGATCGTGTATTCCGAAGCGGCTCCGGGTGCGAACAGCTACTCCGTCACCTTCGACGCCTCCAATGCGATTGCAGAAGCGCAGGGTTACGTTGCGGTCTTCGCTGCCGACTATGCGGGCAACGAGGTTGCAAAGGCCGTTAAGGTCAACAACAATACGCACGTCGAAAAGACGGTCTACGTCCTTTCCGACACGCTGACCGCAGGCAATGACTATCTGGTTGTCAATACCAATGCAACCGGCACCGGTTACGGTCTGAGCTATACCGCACCTACATCGTCCACTGCAACGACGGCAACGGCAGCCACCTTTGCAGCAACGATCAAGGAGGGCACAACCGACACCAACGGCAAGAACTACATCGAAAGCAGCGATGCACCGTCCACCGGCATTTGGACTGCAGCTTCCGGCATTACGTTGACCAACGTCAACGGCTCCAGAACATGGTACATCGGGCGTAGCAATCGCAACACCCTGACCATTAACACGAATCCTAACACCCGCAACTGGACCTATACCAGCAACCGCTTAAGATCCGGCACATCGACTCGCTACCTGTATTATTCCGGCAGCGCGTTCACCGTCGGCACGGCATCGGCCAGGGTCTATCTGTACCAGAAGACCACGATCAGCTATGAGATCGATCCGGAAAGCGTCAGCTCCGTTACGGTGACCCCGAATACGCTGGACCTCTACAAGGGTAACACGGCTAACCTGACCGCAAAGGTCATGCCGCTCACGGCAAGCGATCGTACGGTAAGTTGGACTTCGTCGAACAACAGCGTTGCGACGGTCGATCAGAACGGTCTTGTCACCGCGGTTGGATCCGGCACGGCGACGATCACAGCAACGTCGAACGCGGATAACACCAAGTACGGCACCTGCACGGTGACGGTCACGTCGGTCAACAAGACACTTTACGGCATCATTTGGGACGAAGAGGGTGGCGAGTACTTCTCGAACTTCAACGCCAACAACCTCCCGACATGGACCCAGAACCATAACGACGCTAAGAGCCTTGAACTTGCGTCCGCGTTCATGGCGGATGCTTCAACACTCTATGCCACAACGCTTGATACAAGCGCAGCAGAAACCAAGCTGTATACCGTTAACCGTACAAGTTATGCGCTAACTGAATACGGCACCAACTATCTGTGGGCTACGGATGTTGCGAGAGCTTCAACAAGATATACGGGGTATTTTGTATATAGCTTTGCAGGCTATTTGGTCTTTGGTAATATTGCTCCGGAAGAAGATGACGAAGGAACATATAGCGGCTTGACATATGGTGTTCTGAATGCATCAAGCACCATCGGGGATGGCGTGTATATTTGTGGCGTCGCTGCAAGAGATATCGGAACGACTTCTTCGGGATTCTACTTCCTCGACGAAAACGGTAAAATCTGGCAGACGACAATGTCGATCGGAAGCAGTGTATCGTTCACTACGCCCACACTCGTGGTCGACACTGGCATCGGTACCTCGTTCCTGTATCAGAACCTGTACTATGACGGAACATACCTCTATTGGACGCATACGGACGGCAACACCTGCGAGCTGATCATCATCCGCGTATCTGACTTGACAATGTGGCGTGCAGGCAACTTCGGTGAGGGCGTATGGCCGGCAACCGGTATGTATGTCAACGGTTCCGCTGCGCCTGCATCGGTTGGCGATGAAGCGGAGCTCATGGGCGAAGGCGAGAAGCTCGAAGGGCTGAAGCCTGTTGCGACCCGCGATGAGCTGATGACGCCGGAAGTCATGGCACGGTTTGCAGCGGAAGCCGAGAAGTTCGGCAAGGGCGTTGTCATGAGCGAAGAGGCGGAGGATCCGTTCGCGATCGTTGAGCCGGTCGAGCCGGACGACGGAACGGAGCTTGAACCGGTCGACCCGGTCGATGATTTCGAAACGGTCGAGCCCGAAGACGGCATGGACGTCGTGGAACCCACCGAGCCCGAAGACGGCATGGACATCGTGGAACCCACCGAGCCCGAAGAAGGCGCCAACGCCATCAGCAACGGCGCAAGCCGCGCGCATATCGGTATCTACCGCACGGTAAACGGCACGCCCAGTAACGGCACGGTCCCGTTCTCCGAGAACGTAGCTTCCACGAACGGCTACTTTGCGATCAATTACGAGCCGGACGAGTTGACCTACATCAGCAGTGCAAAGGGCACAACGGAGAATCTGTTCGTCTCCATCCACTATGACGACAAGGGCGTCATCTCCGTTGCCTACGCCATGAAGGGCGAGACGCCGCTTGCGGCGAACACCACGATTGCTACGGTAACGTTCACGGCGGCGACCTGTCTGGACTCCGAACTTGATGTCCAGACGGTTGAGCGCGGTGAGGACGTCGAGCTGGATCCGGAAGACGAAACTGTGACAATCACGTTTACCGGCACCGGCCATGACTGGGGCGATGTGACTTACACGTGGGCAGCGGACAACAGCACGGTCACGGCGACCCGCGTCTGCGAGCGCAACAGTGAGCACGTGGAGACCGAGACGGTCACAGCGGCCCGTACCGAGACGGCCGATAAGGCAGTCTACACCGCGACGTTTGAAAACGAAGCGTTCGAAGAACAGGTCAAGGAAGTCGATCTCGGCTACTATCTGGTCGGCTCCGTCACCGAATGGGCAGTCGATACGACCAAGAAGTTCGAAGTGAATTCCGACAACGCGTCTGAGTACCTGCTGCAGATCACCCTCACGGCAGGCGCTGAGTTCAAGGCGGTCAAGGCGGAAGGCACGACGATCATTGCATGGTATCCGGATCAGGGTACGAACTACGTTGTCGGCGCGAACCAGGCGGGCGACGTGACGGTCTTCTTCCGTCCGGACGGCCAGGGCGGCGACGGATGGCACTACGGCTATCTGTACATTGCGACACAGCACGTCCATATCTGGTCCGAACCGACCTATGAATGGGCAGCGAACAACAGCACGGTAACGGCGACCCGTTCCTGCACCGAATGTGACGAAATTGAGACCGAAACGGTCAGCACGACGCTTACGACGGTTGAACCGACCTGCACGGAAGCGGGCTCCAATACCTGGACGAGCGCAGCGTTCGAGAACCCCATGTTCGAGGTACAGACGAAGACGGAGACGATCCCGGCGACCGGACATGATTGGGACGAACCGACCTACGAGTGGGCAGCAGACAACAGCACGGTCACGGCGACGCGTGTGTGCGCAAACGATGCAACGCATGTCGAGACCGAGACGGTCAACACGACGGCAGTGACGACCGATGCAACCTGCGAAGCGGCAGGGCAGACGGTCTACACCGCGACGTTCACGAACAGCGCGTTCGAGGCACAGACCAAGACGGTTACGATCGATGCGCTCGGTCATAGCTGGGGCACGCCGACCTATGAATGGGCTGCGGACAACAGCACGGTCACGGCGAAGCGCGTCTGCACGCGTGACGCAAGCCATGTCGAGACCGAGACGGTCAATACGACGGCAGTGACGACCGATGCAACCTGCGAAGCGGCAGGGCAGACGGTCTACACCGCGACGTTCACGAACAGCGCGTTCGAGGCACAGACCAAGACGGT